>CALGJN010000386.1:0-7189 GCA_937920185.1 uncultured Cellvibrionales bacterium
CCATCTTCATATTTTGCCGACGATTGCTGTGGCTGGCGGCAAGCATGCGCTCGCGCTCGACCTCGGTGCCACCATACATACGCACTTCGCTGTAGCCGTTGACCGCCTCTTGGGTGACGTGGGTGACGTTGCCCATCGCCGACTGTATGCGTTTACTGATACGCCGAAAACGCTTACTGACGTAGGTTACCAATAACGCGATTATCGGCATGACCGCGAGAAAAAATAGCGTTAATTTCCAGTTGATATAAAACAGGTAGGCCAGTAGGCCAACCACCAAACTGCCCTGCTGCAACAGCGTTTTAATCGCTTTGGTAGAGGCCTCGGTAACTTGCTGAACGTTAAACGTCACCAGGGACACCAGGTGCCCGGCCATCGAGCGATCGAAAAACCGAAACGGTAACAGCAGGTATTTATCGAAGATATCGCAGCGCAGCGAATGGACTAAATAATTCGCTATATAGGCCAAACCATAGGTGCCAATAAAATAACCGAGACCGCGTGCGACGCTGACCACAACCAGAAAAAATGGGATGACAAAGCGGGTATTCTCGGCTTGCTGTTCGCCCAGCAAATAGTGCGCCGCCTTCGCGGTCGCTCCCGACACCGGGAGTTGATTTGGAGTATTGACACTGCCGGTCAATTGACCGACTGAATCGGTGATATAACCCAGCAGGTCGACAAACGCGACCTCGGCCATCGAGTGTAAAATCAAGCCGAGAAAACTGATCAAAAACGCCACCCAGTAGCGCGAGACGTAGCCGAGTAATCTTAGGTATGTTGCGGTCGGAGGATCAGTAGGTTTTGACATTCAATCGGAGGTTTTCCGCCGCCTTGGATTCGATGTAGTGGGTCGATCTACGGATTGGATTAGCAGCAGCCATACTCGACCCAAAGCACTTATCGCTGGCGATCGACAACCAGTCGACCGATGTTCTAGCGACGATCATAGTCCGAGGCCGATTGTTTGACAATGCTTGAGTCGTAAATGACCCTTTAATCGATATCGCCGGCCGCCGATTAGCGCCAGTGCGGCTGCCATTTTTGGCGCTCTGCGATCGGTTCTTGCAGTCCTCCCAAAGACCAATTGAAGACTATGGCTCCCTGCTCTGCCGTGCTCCATAATTGACTACCCTGGCCGCTATAACGCTCGCTGACCTGCGCGTGTGGATGCCCAAACTGGTGCAGGTAACCGGAAGAAAAAACCACGTGACGAGGGCTCATCTGAGCGACGAACGCGGCGCTCGATGAGGTTTTACTGCCGTGGTGAGGCGCCAACACTAGATCCAGTGAGTTGGGCACCACGGCGGCAGCCATAAGGCGTTTTTCGGCGCTTTTTTCGATGTCACCGGGCAATAAAATGCCATGACCGCGCCACTCGATATAGACCACGCAAGAGCTGTTATTGCCATCGCGCGGCGCGCCCGCAAGCGGCGCTAAGACGTTGAAGGATACCGAATCCCAGCTCCAACTCTGCCCAGCCGAGCAGGTGTCGATGGCGGACTTGTCAGTGCCTTGCTGGTGCTGAGCGAAACCCGGCCCACCGAGCACCTGTGGTATTTCGAACGCCTCGCTGAGACCCAGATAGCCACCACTGTGATCGCTGTCCTCGTGGCTGACAATCAGCATATCGATACGGCGATGACCGCGACGACGCAATAGCGGCGCAATTATTGCGCTGCCGGCATCGAGCTGTGGTGAATACTTTGGCCCGGTGTCGTAGACTAAAAGGTGCTCGGCAGTTTCTACCACCACGGCAAGCCCTTGACCCACGTCTAGCACGGTAATTTGCAGTGCGGGTGGCGCGCGGGGAGCCACCAGCAGCGTTAGCAGAGGCAACCCCAGCAACCAGCGGCGAGGCGTGCCCCTAGGCAGTATGATTGCGCTGATGGCGAGCCCAACGGCAATCCCCGCCGACCAGGAAAAAACTATCGGTAAATTGAAAAAACCCCAAGTGGCCGGCCAGACGTCGAGAAACAACCACAGCGGTCGCAGACTGACATCTGCCGCCAGCCACAGCCACTCCGCCCAGCCGGGAAGCACCGCAAAGAGTGCCGTACCGAGCATCGCAAGCGGTATGGTCAGCAGAGATAACCACGGGACAGCAACCAGATTAACCCAGGGCGCCAGCCATGTTAATTGACCAGCCAACGCCAGTAAGGGCAGCGACAAACCAATCCACAGATGCCATTGAACGGCGCTCAACTGTCGAAAAAAACCCTCTCGGCTTGCCCACGGCGCTATAGTAATAATCAGCAATAGCACGGCGACAAACGACAACCAGAACCCGGCATTTAGTACCGCCAGCGGCTGCACCACGGCAATCGCGCAAAGACAACAAGCCAACACATTCGCAGGCGATACGCGCCGCAGCGCCAGCTTTGCCAACATCACTATCAGCAGGGCGATCAGCGCGCGCTGCGTCGACAGCGACAGTCCGGCCAGCAAACTGTACCCCAATGCGGTTGTAGCGGCGCTGACCGGCGGCAGCAGGCGCAGTGGATAGATGGCTCCGTCGCGACCTGTCCATCGGCTACAGAGCACTCCGACAAGCCTCGCTATGAGAGCACCCAAGTGCCATCCCCAGGCGGCAATCAAGCCGATATGTAAGCCAGAGATGACCATCAGGTGAACGATGCCAAGCCGCGCCAAGTCGCCCCACCACTGCGCTAGGTGTCGTCGATCACCGACCGTAATCGCCGCCAGCGCAGCGGCGCTTTGAGGCCCGATTGGTAGGCTGTGAAGCGCTTGACTAATGCGTTCGCGCTGCCGCGACACGGCCGCCATTGCGCGGTTCCAACGCCCCGCCCCAACCACTCTACCGGCTCTACCATGGTCTTCAGACACATCGACCAGTCGACGCACGTAGCCGGTCGCGCCGATCCCCTGCTGATAGAGCCATGCTTGATAATCGAAGCCACCGGGGTTTAACGCGCCGCGCGGACGCCGTAAACGAACGACCATTTTAAGGCGTTGTCCCGAAGTAATACTGACGTCGGCTGCGTGCTGAACGTATAAATTGATCAAAATTACCTTGAGTCGGAGCTCGGCCTGAGCCTCGTCCATCGCTATTGCCGAATCAACCCGCAATCGAAAGCGCGAGCGCCTGAGATCTCGATCGACCAAACCTATCACGTGACCGACGACCAAGACGTCGGTTTTATCCATCGATACCGGGAGTATGAATCGATCTGCCTGGTGCGCAGAGATAAGCCCCCAGAGCATCCCTGCAGCGATAACCGGTAATATTCGAAGGATACGGTGGCCAACAAGTGGCATAACACCGAGCACAACAACAACCCAGGTTCCGATGGCTGGCAACTGCGGCCACCAAACCACAGAGAATACGCCCACCGCAAAGGCCGACAATACCGCCATCTCAGATCTCGGTTTGCATTGCACCCCAAGGCTGCTAAAGTCATGTGCAGGTCGAACAGCTCGGAGTTACTGGCCATCAGTGTAACAACCGCGGGGGTAATTAAATGACAGATAGCGCGCAAAAACAGCGAAAAAATCTATTGATCGTCTCCCACAGCCAAGGCGGTAAAACCCAGTCGATGGCGGCCGCTGTTCTGCGCGGTTGCCGGCAACATCCGTCGGTGAGTACGCGCGCGCTAGCGGCCGCCGACGCTGGACTCGAAGACCTGCTGTGGGCCGGCGGACTGCTGTTTGGCACGCCAGAAAATTTTGGCACCATGAGCGGTATGCTCAAGGACTTTTTTGATCGCACTTACTACCCTGCAGAACCCTATAAAATCAACCTGCCCTACGCAATTTTTGTCAGTTCGAGCAATGACGGCAGTGGCGCAGTGCGAGATATTCAACGCATAGCCAAAGGCTACCCACTGCGCGAGGTGAGCGAGCCATTAATCTGCAAGGGCGAGCTAACAGCCGACCGACTGGTCGCCTGCGAGGAACTCGGACTGGGTATGGCCACGGGTATCGAAATGGGTATTTTTTAGCCGATGAAACGCGCGCTAGTATTGAGCGGCGGCGGCGCCCGAGCAGCCTATCAGGCCGGCGTGCTGCGCGCCGTAGCAGAGATCATACCAAGCCGCGTCTATAGCCCCTTTCCGATCATTTGTGGCACGTCCGCAGGCGCGCTCAACAGTTTGGCAATCGGCGGTCGCGCCGGGCCTTTTCGTCTGCGCATACGCAAACTCGAGTCGCTTTGGCGCTCGCTGCACGCGGCCGATGTATACCGTGCGAGCTCGCTCGGCAAATCGTTGGCCTCGAGTGTGACCTCAATGTTTGCTAATCCGGCCTCGACCAACGAGCCCTATGCACTGCTCGACTGCAGCCCCTTAAAATCGCTACTGGCAAGTTATGTCCGTTTTGAGCATTTAAATGTTGCCCTCCAAAACGGCGAATTGGATGCCATCGCGGTCTCCGCGATTAGTTATGCATCGGGAGAATCGGTGGCGTTTTTTCAGGCAAAACCATCGATCGCAGAATGGCAGCGTTCCCGCCGGTGCGGCGTCAGCACCCGACTAGCAGTCGATCATTTAATGGCGTCTAGCGCAATCCCCGGGATCTTTAAAGCGGTCAAAATCGGTTCTGAGTACTTTGGTGATGGTGCGGTAAGGCAACAAAAACCCCTCAGCCCAGCGCTGCGTCTCGGCGCTGATAAACTCTTCGTGATCGGCGTCGGCAACCCGCGTGCAACTGGCGTTGGCGTGACCGAGCACGGCAAGGCACCGTCCAGCGCTCAGGTTATCGGACATCTCTACAACAGCGCTTTTGCCGACGGTTTAGAGAGTGATTTGGAATCGCTGCACAACATCAACCAATTGACTTCGGCGCTATCGAGTAAAGCTCAAGCAGCACAGCGCTTTCGTGAAATTGACGTGTTGGCGATTACGCCGAGTGTATCGATCGATGACCTAGCCCGCGCCCACGCCCACGAATTACCCCGAGCGTTGCGCTATGTTCTCGATTCGACCGGGGCGCTGGGCGCTGAATCAAACAGCAGCGCTGCCAGCTACCTACTGTTTGAACCCGGCTTCTGCGGCGCGTTGCTAGAGCTTGGCTATCGCGACGCGATGACGCGCAGCGAGGCGATTAACCGATTCTTTCACGGCCTCTAAAGAGACGCTAAAATCCGCGCTTCCTCGGTCGCTTACCGACTTTTTGCTTGGGCAATTTTTCCGGTGGCTCTGGCGCCACGGTTTCGGAGCATTGATAGCGTCTATTGACCGACTCGATCTCTGGTTTTTTCGGCATGGTCAAACTACTGGCCGCTATCATTGATTCACGGTCCAGCGCCCAGCCCTCGGTGTAAAATTCACCCACCACACGAAAACGCACCAGCGATTGATCTTCGGTATAAGGTATGTCTCGATAGGTTTTATCGGGTGTCAGCAAGGTATTATTGACGACTTCCAACTCCAACAATCGGGTGTCCGTATCGAGAATCAAATCGCGGCCATCACAGGTCAGCTGTATTTTTTCGGCGCTGGCCCAATGGCTCGCCAACAGGCCAATGGCGAAACAACAAAAGATCGTCAAGAATTTCACGTTACCACGTCCTTACTCCGATTTTGAATGGATATCGACACAACCACCTCAACCCTAACCAACGCAACGCCGGCTCGTCGATCGCACGTCTCCAACATTATAGTAAAAGGGTCGACAGCACAGGTAGTTTATTTAGCCGAACGGCAAAGTTAGTTTGCTTTTATGCAACTATTCCTTTTTTTATAGAACTAGTGCACAATAAAGTCGATATGTTGTTGGCGTTTACGTTAAATATCCTTTGGAGTCTGTCTGTTGGCACAAATATCCAGAAATCTAGGTAATTCTCCCGCCTTAATAGAGCAGGGAGCTCGACAGCAACAACGCGTTGCCAAGCGCTATGATAACGCCGTAGAACCGCGTAGGCAGAGCCAACGTGTGGTCGATCAACCTGAAGTATTTGCTCAAGAGCGCGGCCTAGCGGCGCGATTAGAAGCCGACCTGCTGGCCAAGCAATTGTTTGAAATGAAAGTTCGAGACAGCATGGCGGCAGAGCGACTCGAGACCAAAGTTGCCACCGCCGAAATGGCCATAGACGAAATAGAGCCCAAACAAATTGAAACACCGTCTATGCGCCTCGACAAGCAGATCGAGGAACTAATGGCCATTCAAAGCGATGCGCCAGTGCGCAACGAACCGCTGTTTGTCAACGTCGTGGTTTAGTACTTCCGCGCACAACGTCAGTAGCCCTGCCACCAAACAAAACTAAATTAGTCACTTTCTATTAGAAATTTATCTGCCAGACGCTAGTGTTTAACCTGCCCGCAATAAATCACTTACCCTCAGAATTTTTCTCACTCGCTAATCAAAACGCAGTCGCGTAAATCCGCTAACATGCATAAGGCGCAGTCACTTGCGAGCCAGTGTTATAGCGGCCCTTCCCCCAAGGGTAACAACGCATGCTGAGTGATTGCTCGCGTGGGTCCGCCTACCGACGACCTGATGGCGTTCTCCCCTAGCTACAAGGTATCCGCTAACCTTCGCTTACCTTCGCTTACACGATCCTAGCCTGCGATTTTACGGCGACGGCTTGGCAACCCATATAAACCCAGTTTAATGATCGATATTTATAACGACAGATCAAAAAAACGATAAAAATCAGAATTCATGCATAATGAGATATTACCTCATGTTCAGGAATAGATTATGATTGTCAGCGATATTTAGACCCGAAAGAAGGCGGTGCCAAGCCGTCGCTTTGGGTTAACTGCAACTTTGCAGCCGGGCAAACTTTGGGACAGGGCAAACTTGGCAACAGGGTTTGTCGAATTGTCGCCGCTATAGGCCCACGCAGAGACTGTTGCCCTGTAAAGCAAATAGACGTATTTTCAGGAGGGTGGTTTGCAGTTTAAATTTTGGGGAGTTAGGGGTTCAATTGCGGTTCCGGGTAGTGATACGCTCGGCTATGGCGGCAATACCACGTGCATAGAAGTTCGCGGTGATAACGGAGAGATTGTCATTTTGGATGCCGGCACCGGTATCTTTCAACTCGGTAGGCAGTTGCTACAAGAGTCTGCCAATCAGATCCATCTATTTATTAGCCATACCCACTGGGATCACATCCAGGGCCTGCCGATGTTTAAGCCGATTTTCGTGCCGGGTAATCAAATTCAGATATACGGCCCAGTGGATCCACTCAGTCAACTCGGTATACAAGAGCGCTTGGCGATGCAGA
>CALGJN010000387.1:0-4356 GCA_937920185.1 uncultured Cellvibrionales bacterium
CTGGGTGTTCACCGATCACTGCCGAGAAGAGGGTATTACAGACGCTATTTATGTAGAGCGAGACGACCGCGGGAAAGCATTATTTTGCCGCGTAGCCAACGGCGTATTGGTCAGTGATGGAGTTTGTAATATTGATGAGGTTGGCGATTTTTTAGAGTCCAGCGCGGCCGACGACTCGGTGTCGCTTGCACTTCACCACCAGTGCTTGGATGGCGAGTTAGGCAACTACACACGGGATCATTTGACCGCCAACATTCAGCAGGTCGAACAGCCCTTGAGCGATGCGTTGACACCCGAACAGCACCACAAATTTCAGACCATCGGCGATTCGTTAAAGGTAACCATGGTTAAAAAGACCCCTTGGCTAGTTTATGGAATAGCTGCGCTTGTCTTAGTGGTGATCGTCAATAGCGTCTTCAACGGCGCAGAAAAGCAGGAGGGTGTGGTAGCGGCTAGCGAGGGTAGCGAGTATGCAAAGGGTGTCGATAGCATAGCGGATGTGCCCCAAGATCCCTATCAAACTTGGTATGCCGCGCTCGATGGTCAGATGATCTCGGTGTACAACCGTATGGCGCAAGATTATAACGCCCATGTTGCGTTGATCGGTTTGGGGGGATGGGAAATTACCCAGGTGACCCATACCAAGGGCCAGGTAAGTTACAGCGCTAGGGCGCTTTACAGTGGCAATTTTGATCGCCTAAGGGTGTTTTCTCGCAGTATCGGTATGTATCTCATGGTTTCCCCGACCGAGACCGCCATCGTCGGTCGCGGTGCCAATCGAACTGCCTGGGAATCGACCGGCGAGATGATCGATGTCGAGTGGGTTCACCATGTTTTAAGCGACCGTTTCAACGCTTGGCTGCCGGATACGCAGATCGTTTTTATCCGCGATATTCCGCAGTCGACTGGCGAGGGTAGCTGGGTCATTCGAGAGCTTAATCTGCAATTTTCTGGCCTGCATAAAGAGGATCTTTTAACCATTGGGGCGCTGACTCAAGACTTGCCAATTTCGTTTGGTGGCGACCTGTCTAACGCCAGTATTGGTTCCTATTCGATCGCGGAAGAACGTTTGTCCGGTAATTTTACAATCTCAGTATATGGAGGTAGAAGTTGAAAATTCTAGCGCAACCCAAAAGCTCAGTGATCAAGCAAAACATCACTCTGGTACTGACCTGCCTGCTTTGGTTGGGTGTATTAATAGTCGCCTATCAGCACTTTTTTGCCAATGACAGTAGCGCCGTGTCCGGTTCTAGTATGGCAGGGGAGCCTATACAAACTGGGCAATCTACTGTTACCTCTACAGGTAATGTAGCGGGTGTTGCAACAAGCGCCGCCACAAATGCGGCGGCGGGGCAAGATGCCAGTAACGCGTCGCGGTCGGTCAATGGGGCTAACGCTCAGAGAAAGCCGCAACGCATTGCCAGTCTTCCCGCGAACGACAATTTACGACAGCAAATCGTATCGGCATCACCGAACCCCGCTGAAGCCGATGCCGCAATTGCCGCAGTGCAATCGCTGCGAATTGCCACCCTACTGGCGCGACGCGATAAAATTCTTGCAGAGCGCGCAAAATATCAACATGACGCCCAGCAATGGCGCGACAAGACCGCGGCGCTCGGCAAACAATCCTCTGGTAATTCAGCGTTTCAAGCGGCTGCGACGTCGGGCGGGGGCGCTTCGCTTAGTGCAAGCGGCGAGCAAAACGTGGATGACGATGATCGGGTTAATATCGACGATATTAGCCTGCGAGCGATCGTCAAAGATGGTAAGGGATATCGTGCTAGTTTCTCGATAGAGGGTAAAAATTCGGTTAGTGGTCGTAATGGTGGCGTGCTGACTCAAGGTATCCGCATAAAGTCGATCGCCTCTGATCGCGCGGTATTGGTCAGCGGTGCAGAAAATAGGACGCTTTATGCCTATTAATACCAACGCCGCCAAATTCCATGGCAGTGACAACGGATCAAGCCCCGGTGCAGTGAGCGACGTATCCTTTACCTACTATCAGTTTCTCGATGGGGGTTGGCGCTTTTACACGCCGCTCTACGAGTTTTGTGTTAGCGGTGGAGTGAGCGAACTCGACGCATCGATTGGCGCTATTTGGCGAGGCGGAGACGACGCAGAAGTGCTTATCGTCTACGATCAGGTGAACGTCACCAAACGCGCTTTACAAAATGTCAAGGTTTACTTGGGCAGTCACCACCCCGCTTTGCGGGTGCGTTTTCAACCCAGCGATCGCAGTAATATCGCGGCAATCGTCTCGACCGCTACCGCAGTAGAACTCGATCTTGTCGAGGATAGCTATGACGCTCAAGACAGTGCCGAGCTTCGACTGCTGCACGATATCGCCAGTGAAGCGATAACGCGTGGCGCCAGCGACATTCATTTTTACGTTGAGGCGGATAGAGCGCACGTAATTTTCCGGGTAGACGGTTCTTTTGAGGGTCGCCGACCACTCACGCGTTTGCAGGCAACCAGTACGATTGCCGCTGGGTTGAATGTTAAAAGCCCAGACTATAAGTCGGTGACCGACGACAATGAAATGACTGATGTCTCGATTATCCTAGATTTAGAGGTGGCCGATGCCGCAAACCCCGCGCAAAAACACCTCGAAAAAGTCAATTTAAGAACCTCTAAAAGCGGTGCTCTAGACGGCCCTCACACCGTGATGCGAGTGATTCGCACTGGCCGAGAAGCCAATATTAGTTTGTCGAATCTTGGTTTTGATGCAGATATCGAAGAGATGCTGGTCGAGGCGACCAGTCAGCCACATGGTATTATTTTGGTGGTCGGGCCGACCGGTTCAGGCAAATCCGTCACGCTCAGCGGGGTTTACGAGCAGATAGACTCAGCAAAAAAGATCATCCTGTTGGAGGATCCGGTCGAGTACCGCATTCGCCGAGCCAATACCGTGCAAAAAACGGTACTAGGCGATAAATCCTGGCAGGCCAAGGGACTGGGATTTGTCGATTACCTTAAAAATGCACTGCGACAAGACCCCGATATCATTGGTATCTCGGAGATTCGCGATCTCGATGTGGCGCGCGTAGTGATCAGTTCCGCGTTAACCGGCCACTTAATGGTGTCGACGCTGCACGCCAACGACGCCATCGGCGCCATATCACGCTTGATCGACCAGGGCATTGATCCGGCATTGATCGCCGAGCGCAATCTTTTACGCTGCATTGTCTCGCAGCGACTGGTCGGTAAATTATGCTGTGAATGTCGTATTGAAATTTCCGCAGAGGAGCGGCCCAAAATACTGAAGCGCGCCTACCGACAAAACCCTCAGGGCTGCGATCTATGCGCTGGGCGCGGTATTAGCGGACGTACCTTGGTTGGCGAATTGATATTGTTCGACGACGCCTGCCGGCGCTACATTGCCGAGGGAGATTTGAGCGGCCTCGAGAGCTACCTAAAGGGTCAAGGTTGGTTGTCAATGGCGGATCGCTGTCGGCGATTGGTGGAGGAGGGCAAGGTCGATCCCTATCAGGCAGCCAAGATCGTCAGCGGCCTGCTCGGTGAAGAACAGACCGTCGACTACACCGCGAGGCGTAAAGCGTTATGAAACAGGGCAGCAATTACAGCGCAATCATCGACCAACATCTCCGTCAGATTTGGCAGAATCCAACCGTTTCTAGCGTGCTTCGGCGTGGTCGAGTGATCATTGCGTGGGCCAAGCATAAGACCAAAACGAGAGGCTTTAGTCGGGCGCGTCAGATTGCCTTTATTCAAGACTTGAATAGCTGGTTGCAGGATGGCAGTTCCCCGGCGGTCGCCTGCCAGGCGATTATAAGATTCGGCCGAGGGAACGCCAAATTGGCTCAGGAAGTCGCCGTGGCCTCAGCCATCTACGATGCTTTGCAGTCAGGAAAAAAAATTAGTCGGGGACTTGCTGACTGGTTTTCTGCGGATATCGTGATGTTGTTTGAAACCGGTCAAGAGGCCGGTATCGAATCTCTCGGGCCGATTATTTCGGCTTACCTAAAACAGGAAGAGAGCATTGATCGCGCCCGTAAAGAATTTTTCTCACCGCTAAAGTACCCGCTGATTATGTCGGCCATGGCTTGGACGGCGGTGTATCTATATGGAACTCAGGTGCTCCCTAAGTTTTTAGACTTTGTTCCCACCGACCGAATACCCGCCGTGGGCAGGTTTATTATCGACTATGTCAGCGCGCTCCAAACGTGGGGCGGATTAGTCCTTTTGCTACTGGTATTTTTGGTCATCTGGGGTGCCGATATGGTACGCAATAACGCTAGCCCACAGCGATTGGCGATGGACGGTTATTTTCCTCTTAACATATATAAGAATTTTGTCGCTATGCGCGCGCTGAAGACCCTTGGTATTTTGGTTGAA
>CALGJN010000388.1:0-2553 GCA_937920185.1 uncultured Cellvibrionales bacterium
TAAATAGCTGCTTGCGGGACTTGTAAAACACGCCTCGGGTCTTTACAATTCGCCCCCTTTTTTGGCATACCCTGATTAGGCAAGATGTAATGAAAACGTACAGTGCAAAACCCGAGACAGTAGAACGCGATTGGTTTGTCATAGACGCCGAGGATAAAACCCTGGGTAGATTGGCCGTGGCTGTCGCCACGCGACTGCGTGGTAAGCACAAGCCCGAATATACGCCGCACGTCGACACTGGCGATTACATCGTCGTGGTGAATGCCGAGAAGGTGGCCGTCACCGGTAAGAAAGCCACCGATAAGATTTACTACTCGCACTCGGGTTACCCCGGCGGTATCAAGGACATTAATTTCCAAGATCTGATTGCCAAGGCGCCGGAAAGAGTGATCCAATCCGCGGTTAAGGGTATGCTTCCACGCGGCCCATTGGGTCGGGAAATGTTCCGCAAGCTAAAGGTCTACGCCGGCAGCCAGCACCCGCATACAGCGCAGCAACCTCAAACTTTAGAATTGTAACGGAAATCGAAAATGGCAGATGCACAATACTATGGAACCGGAAGACGCAAGACTTCTGCTGCGCGAGTTTTTATGACCGCAGGCACGGGTAACATCAAGATCAATGATCGCTCGATAGAAGCCTATTTCGGACGAGAAGTTGCCAGGATGATCGTTCGACAGCCTTTCGACGTGGTCGAAATGGTAGAGAAGTTTGATCTCAATATCACCGTCAATGGCGGCGGTAGCTTCGGCCAAGCAGGCGCTATCCGCCATGGTATCGCGCGGGCTCTGCTACAGTACGATGAGAATTTACGGCCATCACTGCGCAAAGCGGGATTCTTAACCCGCGACGCACGTCAAGTAGAGCGCAAAAAAGTCGGCCTCCACAAGGCGCGCAAGAGACCACAGTTTTCCAAGCGTTAAAGTCGCGCCAAAATATCTGGCCCGAATTTTTATTCGGGCTTTTTTATGTTCTAAAACAAGTGTTTACTAGGTTCTCAAGAACTCGCGCTGTTGCGCGCCCGAGGCCAATCCATTAGTATGATGTGGATTTGGACACGAGCTGTCTGAAACGCTCTATCCCCTGTATAAAAATGCACAATAAGGAGTTTTCGATTGGATACTATCGATGCCAATGCTAGCGATGTTGATGCCGCGGATGTCAACACCAGTCGCCGGCGTTTTCTGACGGGAGCGACTAGCGTCATTGGTGCTGTCGGCGTTGTCGGCGCGGCGATCCCATTTGTAGCGTCGTGGAAGCCAAGCGCCAAGGCCAAGGCTGCGGGCGCACCAGTAAAAGTTAACGTCGGTAAGTTAGAGGCCGGTGCGAGGCTGGTGGTTGAATGGCGCGGCATGCCGGTCTACATTGTGCGGCGCACTGCCGAGACGCTGGCTGCGGTCGACGCACTGGGCGACGAGACGCTGAAAGATATGACCTCTATCGATGCTGCACAACCCAGTTATATCAAGGGTTCGGCGCGGGCTCTTGCGGGTAAAGAGGATCTGCTGGTGTTAGTTGGGCTGTGCACACACCTAGGGTGTGCACCCATTTACCGTCCCGATGTCGGCGCGGCCGACCTTGGTGGCGACAGTTGGATGGGCGGCTTTTTCTGCCCATGCCACGGTTCTAAATTCGATCTGTCGGGACGAGTTTATGTAAACGTACCCGCCCCGACTAATCTAGAGATTCCCCCGCATTCGTATGAGTCGGACTCAATCATTGTTATCGGCGTAGACGCGGAGGTTTAATTATGGAGAAACAGCAAGGATTTGGTGCTTGGATCGACGCTCGCCTGCCGACGTTAAAGCGCGAGTGGAATCGGCACATGGCCGAGTACTACGCGCCGAAGAATTTCAATTGGTGGTATTATTTTGGTGTTCTGTCGATGGTGGTACTGGTTATCCAACTGGTCACTGGCATCTGGTTATTAATGAGCTATCAGGGTTCTGCAGAGCAGGCGTTTGCATCGGTAGAATATATCATGCGCGATGTAGAACTTGGGTGGATTATCCGCTATGCCCACTCTACTGGTGCTTCGGCGTTTTTTATCGTCGTATACATGCACATGTTTCGCGGACTCGTGTACGGATCATACAAGGCACCTCGAGAATTAGTCTGGGTATTTGGAATGACCATCTACGTGGCGCTGATGGCAGAAGCCTTCCTTGGCTACGTACTGCCCTGGGGGCAGATGTCCTATTGGGGTGCGCAGGTGATTATTTCGCTGTTTGGCGCCATACCCCTGGTCGGCGAGGATATAGTGCAGTGGATTCGCGGCGATTATTTGATTTCCGGCATTACCTTGAACCGGTTTATGTCGCTGCACGTGGTTGCCATGCCGATCATACTGATCGCCCTGGTGGTGATGCACATCATCGCCCTCCACGATGTCGGGTCGAACAACCCAGACGGTGTGTCGATTAAAAAGTACAAGGATGCCAAAGGTAACCCAATCGATGGTATTCCGTTTTATCCGTACTTTGTGATACACGATCTGGTGCCAATCACGGTATTTCTGTTTGCCTTTTGTTCGGTGTTGTTCTTTATGCCGGA
>CALGJN010000389.1:0-1347 GCA_937920185.1 uncultured Cellvibrionales bacterium
CCCACAAAACGCGTTACAATTCACGCCATGGCCTTTGATTCAAATAGTTTTTTAAAGTCGCAAACGCAGCGTCCCGGCATTTATCAAATGCTCGATGACCAGGGGCAGGTGCTGTACGTTGGCAAAGCAAAAAATCTTAAAAATCGGCTGGCTAGCTACTTTAGGGCATCGGGGCTCAGCCTCAAAACAGCCGCGCTGGTCAAGCGCATTGAATCGATTGATGTCACGGTGACCGAAACCGAGACCGAGGCGTTGATTTTAGAACATAACCTGATCAAGGAGTACCGCCCGCCGTTCAATATTTTGATGCGCGATGACAAGAGTTATCCGTACATTTTTTTGTCCGATAAAGACCGTTGGCCAAGATTGTCTTTTCATCGCGGGGCAAAAAAGACCCAGGGAACCTATTTCGGCCCATTTCCCAGCGTGCACGCGGTGCGCGAGAGCATGAGTTTTTTGCAAAAAACCTTTCGGGTGCGCCAGTGCGACGACAGCTTTTTTAAAAATCGCTCGCGACCCTGCCTACAATTTCAAATAAAGCGTTGCACCGCGCCCTGCGTAGACTTTGTTGGCGCCGACGACTATGCGCGAGATGTTCAGTTTACTCGACTCTATTTGGAGGGCAAGGGCGAAAAGATCTTGCAGCAATTGGAGGGCGATATGGAGCGCGCGGCGGAGCAGTTAGAGTTTGAAAAAGCCGCCGATAACCGCGATCAAATTGCCGCGCTGCGCCAGATACAGACCGAGCAGGTGATTGAAAAAGGCCGCGGTACCATCGATGTGGTGGCCGCAGCTGTGGTCGCAGGGCAGGCCTGCGTGCACATGCTGTATGTTCGTCAGGGGCGTATTTTAGGCAGTCGAACCTATTATCCCAAAGCGCCTCTAGCCGAGTTGGCGGCTGACCTGTTGGAGGAGTTTCTACCGCAAATCTACTTAGATGGCGGTGGCCGGCCTGACATTCCCAAAGAAATATTGATCAATGCCGCGATCGACGGCGCGCAAGCCCTGACCGAAGCGCTGTACCAGCGGATCGGTCGCAGCGTGGAGATCAAACACTCGGTACGGGGTTTTAGGGCCAAGTGGGTGGAACTGGCAGAGCGCACTGCAGAGCAAAACTTGAGCGCTAAGTTGGCGTCCAAGAAAACCCTCGAGCAACGCTTTGTGGCGCTGCGCGATACCTTGGGCTTGGAGAGCATACCGCAGCGCCTGGAGTGTTTTGATATCAGTCACAGCAGCGGCGAGGCGGTAGTTGCATCCTGCGTGGTGTTCGACAGCAATGGCGCATTAAAGAGCGACTACCGGCGCTTTAATATCGACAATATCACCGCCGGAGACGATTATGCGGCG
>CALGJN010000390.1:0-11771 GCA_937920185.1 uncultured Cellvibrionales bacterium
ATCACCACCGACAACAGCGACTGGGCGACTAATTGCCCTGAGTACAAGGTCACCGCGGTGCAGATCAGTAAAGTGACCAAGCCCTCTAGCTGGCAGGCAAGGCAGCAGTCCTTTGACCGACAACAGCGGGGGCTGTTGGATCGAGCGCGGCAATAAAGTTGCCTACCCCGACAGCAGTCGAGATCACGCGTACCCTGTGGCAGGCCGACAACACCTCGGACGACACCCATCGGGTGGCGATGGAATCACCCGTGGCATTGGTGTTCAACGGCATCTCCCACGTGGTGATGATGTCGACGCCGGCAGACCTCGAAGAATTTGCCCTCGGATTCAGCCTATCGGAGGGTATACTCGAGACCCCCGAGCAACTGCTCGATTGCCATATAGAGCACACCGACAGCGGCATAGAGGTGCAACTGACGATCACCGCCAAACCCTTTGCGGCGCTCAAACAGCGGCGACGCAATTTGGTCGGCCGCACTGGTTGCGGACTCTGCGGTGCCGAATCACTGCAGCAGGCGATTGTACCGCCGACCAAGGTCAGTTCGACCATAAACCTCGGCCATCGGGCGCTGCAGCGCGCCATTGCCGCGCTCGGTGAGCGACAGCGACTGCAGATACAGACCGGCGCGGTGCACGGTGCGGCCTGGTGCGATAGCGACGGAAACATCCTCTTGGTGCGTGAAGATGTCGGCCGCCACAACGCGCTGGACAAATTGCTGGGTGCCCGTTGTAAGCAACTTAACGCAGATGCCAACAGCGGCTTTGTGCTGGTCACCAGTCGCGCTAGCTACGAAATGGTGGCCAAGACAACCAGCGCCAACATTCCGCTCTTGGCGTCCATATCGGCACCCACCGCCCTGGCGATTAAACTCGCTGAACAGTCGGGCCTAACGTTGATCGGGTTTGCTCGAGCGGGGCGGCATGCGATTTACACTCACCCACATAGAATCTCCAGCGAGACGCTTTGACATGTCACAACCACAACTCCAACGCCTGATCAAAATGATCAATCAAATCGCCCTCAACATGAGCGCTAACGGCGATCCTAAAATGGTTGGCTATCAGGTTGCACAACACCTAGAAAAATTCTGGTCGCCGCCGATGAAAAATCTCATCACCGAGCAGCCCATCGATGGCCAAATGGCGCTGTCGCCGATAGCGCAAATAGCCATCGGCGATCTGAGACGCATGCAATTAGCCAAGCGCGTCTAGCTGGCATCACGCGACCAATCTCCGCATATTTTGTGTGAAAAGCGCCCAAATATAAAAGCATAGGCAGTCGCGAGGCTAGCCTTTTGGATTTTATCCGATCGATGCCAATTCGCCGGCTTTGGAATTTTCTTAGTTTTTTTCAAAAAATCAACTAAGCTAGTAACGTAGTATTGCACTCACTGCGGCTTATGTATAAAACGCCTCCCGATACGCGACTCGATAACAACAACCGATCGAGCGGTATAAATGAGGCTGTTTCGATGTCTAAAAAATATTGAGACTGCGCTCAAAATGAGCACCAAAAATCAAAGGATAGCTAATGAAATTACCGATAATCTTATGGATACTGGCCCTCGTATTCGCAGCCCGGTCACCCTTGACCATAGCCGAGCCTTGGATCGATACCCGCGATCAATGGCTGCGCAGCGATATCGAGCGCCTCGCGCAGGCGCAGATAATCCGCGTGCCGATCAATACCTGGCCGTTGATGTGGCCCAGCCTTTTGGACGATCTTAACAACACGCCCCTCGCACAGATTCCAAAGCGCTTAACCGATAGCCATGCCCGCGTTTTAGCCGCCGGCACTGCGGCTCTGCGCCTTCGGCGTAGTCATGTCTCTGTGCGCGCTGCAGGTGCCAATTCAGCGCAAACTTTTCGCCACTATGGCGCGTCAAATGGCGACAGAAGCCAACTGGTATTGCGCAACCATCTAATGTCAGCGAATTTTGCCAGCAACCTTGAGATCGGTCTTCTGACCGACCCATGGGACGATGATCGCGTGCGTTTTGATCACAGTTATATCGGTTTGGTGTGGGGCAACTGGGTGACCTTGTTTGGCGCCATTGACCGCTGGTGGGGGCCCGCTTGGAGCAGCAACCTGATCATCAGTAACAACGCCCGACCGACGCCGGGATTCACCTTAAAGCGCAATTATTCTGACCCCTCCGAACTGCCGCTCCTAAAACATCTCGGGCCCTGGACTAGCAGTTTTTTTATCTCGCAACTCGACGACCGACGGCACATCGAGGATGCCAAACTGGTCGGTATGACGTTTGGATGGCGCCCCGTTCCCAGTTTTGAAATTAACTTTCGCCGCACCGCACAATGGGGTGGTCGCGGCCGACCGCAGAGCGCCAGCAATTTTTTCAAACTGCTGTCAGGCACCTCGGATAACTGCGCCGAGGCCGCGTGCAAGGACGATGAACCGGGCAATCAACTCGGCGGCATCGATCTGCGCTGGAGCCTACCTTGGTTGTCGAGTTCGATCTATTTACAGACAATCGGCGAAGACGAGGCCGGCGGATTGCCATCGCGTCGCGCCAACCAGTTCGGCATGCAGTTCGCCCTAGACTCAGACTTTTATACGGGCATTGCCTTTGTCGAATTTGACGACACCCGCATCGGCTCCTACGAGCAGCACTACAACACACTTTACAACCACGGTATCTATAAGACCGGTTACCGCTACCGGGGGCGCGCCATCGGTTCCACCTGGGACAATGACTCACAAATAGTCAGTATTGGCACCATCGGTCGCTTCAACAATGGCGACAGTCTCGAATTGCGCTATAGCCACGGTAAGATCAACCGCGACAGCCTCGACCAGCAAGTATCGAGTCGGCACTCAATCAGCCCCAACGGCGGTCAGTTGCGAACGCTGTCGGCTCGTTGGCGGCGCACGCTCGCCTGGGGTGAACTCGAATTTAGTGGCCGCTACACCGACGATCCGGTCGATCAGTACGGCCGCCAGGCTGAAAAGCTCCGAGTGGTCGCCTCGGCAACTTATGACTTTGACTAACCGAGGTTTTACATCCGTTCCCTGTGACACGGGCAAACAGTGAATCCCATCGACGCTTGCGTTAAACTTCGCGGCTGAACAGCAATTACATAGGAGTTTTGTCACGTGTCATCGGTAAAAAAAGTCGTTTTAGCCTACTCGGGTGGTTTGGATACCTCGGTTATCGTCAAGTGGTTACAGCAAGAATATGGCTGCGAAGTTGTCACTTTTACCGCTGACATTGGGCAGGGTGAAGAGGTCGAGCCAGCGCGCGCCAAAGCTGAAGCGCTGGGCGTGAAAGACATCTATATCGACGATCTACGGGAGGAGTACGCGCGCGACTATGTCTTTCCGATGTTTCGCGCCAACACCATCTATGAGGGCGAGTACCTTCTCGGCACGTCCATCGCCCGACCGCTAATCGCCAAACGTCTGATCGAAATTGCCAATGAAACCGGCGCCGACGCGATCTCCCATGGAGCGACCGGCAAAGGCAACGATCAGGTGCGATTTGAACTCGGCGCCTACGCGTTAAAACCCGGTATCCGCGTGATCGCCCCGTGGCGCGAGTGGGATCTCAATTCGCGCGATAAATTAATGGAGTACTGCGCCACCCACAAGATCCCAGTAGAAATGAAGCGCGGAACAAAATCGCCCTATTCGATGGACGCCAATTTACTGCACATATCTTATGAGGGCGGCAATCTCGAAGACCCATGGAGCGAGGCCGAAGAGGCTATGTGGCGCTGGACAGTCTCTCCAGAGAACGCACCGGACCAGGCCGATTATCTGACCATCAGCTATGCCAACGGCGACATCGTCGCCATCGACGGCGAGACTATGTCGCCGGCAACCGTGATCGAACACCTCAACCGCGTCGCCGGCGCTCACGGCATCGGCCGACTGGACATTGTCGAAAATCGCTACGTCGGCATGAAATCACGCGGTTGTTACGAGACCCCCGCCGGCACCGTGATGATGAAGGCCCACCGAGCCATTGAATCATTGACATTGGATCGTGAAGTGGCGCACACCAAAGACGAATTGATGCCACGCTACGCCAAGCTGATTTACAACGGTTACTGGTGGGCACCGGAACGCATAATGCTGCAGGCCGCCATCGATCAAAGCCAAGCGGTGGTGAATGGCGATGTTCGACTCAAGCTCTATAAAGGAAGCGTGTCCGTGGTCGGTCGCCAGTCGCTGTCAGACAGTCTGTTCGACGCCAATATCGCCACCTTTGACGACGATGGCGGTGCCTATAATCAGGCCGACGCCGAGGGCTTTATCAAGCTCAATGCGCTGCGCTTGCGGATCGCTGCCAACCGCGGCCGCTCGCTCTAGCGGAACCGCACAACGCGAACCTCAGCGCGGCCCAACCGCGCGCTGATCGTTGGCGTTACTGCAACAAAAAAGCTGCAAAAAAGAACCGCAGTATCAGACCTGTGCTGTCGAGGGCACGGTATCAATAGCAGAGCATCGGGCATACCCAAAGCGCGAATGAAATTGGCTAACAGAGGCGAGGACAGTTTTTATGGATGTCACGATTGCCGACATAGAGCGCGCTCAGGCGCGCATCCAACCTTACATTCACCGCACACCCCTAATGACCAGCCAACTGATCAATCGCTCGGTCGGTTGCGAACTCATCTTTAAGACCGAAAACCTGCAAAAAATAGGTGCTTTCAAAGCACGCGGTGCCTGTAATGCACTATTTTCAAAAAATAATGCCACTCTAGAGCGCGGCGTTATTACCCATTCATCGGGTAACCATGGCGCCGCCTTAGCCTGGGCGGCACAACTGCGGCAGACCGCCTGCTGCGTGGTAATGCCGTGCAATGCCCCCGCGGTTAAAAAAGATGCAGTAGCCAGTTATGGTGCTGAAATCGTCTTTTGCGAACCCTCTATGGCTAGCCGAGAGGCGACTGTGGCTGCGCTTATCGCCGCACGCGGGAGCGAGCTAGTGCACCCTTACGACGATAACCGCATCATCGCAGGGCAAGGCACCGCAGCCTTAGAAATCCTCGAGCAACTTGACCGCCCGGTGGATATTTTAATGACTCCCGTCGGTGGTGGCGGCCTGTTAAGTGGTTCTGCGATCGCCGTGAAAGACCATAAAAACCGCGCATCAACGCTTGTCATCGGCGCAGAACCCGAGGCCGCAGACGACGCTTGGCGGGGGTTTAAAACGGGTCTTAGAGTTACCGAGTCAACCCCCTCCACCATCGCCGATGGATTGCGCGGTACGCTCGGGGAGCGCAATTTTAAAATTATTATGCACCGAGTCGACGATATTTTACTGGCCTCAGAAACCCGCATTATCGAGGCCATGCGACTGTTGTGGACGCGCTTAAAAATCCTCGTTGAACCCTCGGCTGCAGTGCCACTGGCAGCAATCATGCAGCAGCCCGGTCAATTTTCTGGCAAGCGCGTGGCGATTGTCTTGAGCGGCGGCAATCTCGACCTAGACGCATTGCCCTGGTAAAAATCACAGCTGCGGTTCAGCCCGCGCCAACCGCGGCGCACAGCCTCTTCGGTCGAGTCAATGCGGAAACTGTAAAGTTGATCTAACGAGCTGTCATAAATGGTTGTAACCCGTCACAAAAAATCGTCCTGCATTGATTGCACTAAGATTGAACGCTCTATGATGGCAGTATCGCCGAACTAATAGTCGATTCTTAATCGACTATTGCTTTATTATGGTAGCCACTTTCCCGACTATGGCAGCAGGAGATTGACCACAATGGACGCTCAACAACCGTTTAGCCCAAGTGAAATTGCGGAATTACGCACCCTATTAGAAATTGAAAAAATTAAAACTCTGCGCACCCAGTATTCTTATTACATGGACAGTCGGCAGTTAGAGGCGTTGGTCGGCTTGTTTGCCGACGACGCTGTCTGCGAATTCGGCCCTTATGGCAACTGGTCGGGTACCGCCGCCATTGCCCATGGATTTAACAGCGAATTTAACGACACGCTCGACCAACCATTTTGGTCGATGCACGCCAACACCAATCATCAGGTATCGATCACTGGGCCAGATACTGCCGAGGGCCAAATTTATCTATTGGACATAGTGACCGACAAAAAGCCCGATGAAAATCCGTTCATATGGTTCGCGCTCTACGATGAAGCCTATAGAAAAGTCGATCAGCAGTGGAAGATACAGCGCACCAGCATTCACTTTTTGTGGCCGCAAAAACACCTCGACACCGGTTTTATAAAGCTCTGAGATTAACCCACAATAGGCCCCGTCAACCCAGCCTTTCAGTCGATGGCTTGGGGGCAAATTGTCATCGCCCAGAGCATCCGCCAAGCAAATCTAACACCGCATAGTTGCTGCCCTTGACTCTAGACTATAGTCTAGGGTTTACAGTTGCGTAATGGAGGTGCTTAGGATGTTAAAAATAGGCGAATTAGCAAGCAAAACCGATGTCTCCCACCATACACTGCGATTTTATGAGCGTCAGGGTTTAATCGCACCAGCAAGACGCAGTGACAGTGGTTATCGGCTTTATTCCGATCTTGACGTGGACCGCGTAGGGTTTATTTTAAGCGCCAAAAAAGTTGGCTTTACGCTGCTAGAAATCCAACAACTGCTGGAACTCGAGATCACCAAAGACGACAAATCTTGCGGCGACGTGAAGTGCTTTGTCGACAAAAAAATTAGCGCCGTCAACCAGCGCATGCTGGAGATGAAACGGATTAAAAAATCGCTGCAGGCGCTCAGTAAAGCCTGCTGCGGAGGCAGCGTACCCGCCACTCAATGCACTATTCTCGAGGCTTTGAGCGAGCAAAAACCTTAGGCTAAACCGATGTTATTGATACAAAACTTTGTCCAATTATTTGTTGAATCCGCACCTTGGCTGTTGCTGGGGTTGTTTTTCGCCGGTTTGATGAAAGTCTTAGTGCCGAGTCAACTACTCGCCAAACACCTCGGTGAACCCGGCCTCATGGCAACCGTTAAGGCGGCGCTATTGGGAGCGCCTCTGCCGCTGTGCTCCTGTGGCGTTATCCCCGCCGCCCTGGCGCTGCGCCGCAGCGGAGCATCCAAGGCCGCCACCGCGTCTTTTTTAATCTCGACCCCAGAGACTGGTGTCGATTCGGTATCCGTCTCCTACGCTCTTCTCGGCCCGTTTATGGCGGTTATCCGCCCGGTCGCCGCCATCGCCAGCGCTATCGCCGCCGGCATGATGATAGGCCACGATAAACAACCCACGGACCGACACCCCGAGCCGCAAAACACCCAAAATTGCTGCGCCTCACCACAGTTAGCCCCAGAGCCAAGTGCGAACGACAATAATCTGGCGCGCAAGGACGCGACGGCAGCCGACCACCAAGACCCACAGCCGCCTCTTATCACCCAGTTACGCACTGGGTTGCGCTTTACTTTTGTCAATTTGGTCGGCGATATTGCCATTTGGTTGCTGATTGGCCTGTCGTTTGCTGCGGCGATCAAAACCTATGTGCCGAACGAGTTTCTCGCCCAATGGGGCGATAGCATCATGGCATTTATCGTGATGGCGGTGGTCGGCGTACCCATGTATATCTGCGCCCTCGCATCCACCCCAATCGCCGCAGGCTTAATGTTTTCCGGTGTCTCACCGGGGGCCACGCTGGTATTTATGCTGGTCGGCCCGGCGACCAATATCGCCACTATCGGCTTGGTCAAGAACGAACTGGGCAATCGTGCACTCGCAGCTTACCTAACCAGCGTGGTCGGTGTCAGCTTCGCGTTTGGCTATTTGACAAACTTTTTGGCGGCGCGCTGGGACATGGGCTTTCCGGCGCAGGAACAGGGTACCCACAGCATGCTCAATAGCCACTTGGCGCTGGCCTCTAGCGCCGCGTTGGCAGGCTTAATCCTGTACGCGCTGGTACAAAAATATGGCCCCAAAAAACCCCTCAACAGCGCGCCGGCATCGACTGACAGGGCTTGCTAAGGAACCCTTTGCGCGGCGCCATAAATCCGCCCGAGTCATGCTCACCTCCGCGCGCACTCGACATCCTATCGATGAGGCTTCATGCCACGCTCGTTTTGCACTCGCCGTCGCTGCCTCGAGCGCCGCTAAGCCGGCCGGCCGTCAATACAAAGACACCCTGAAGATGTCGCCGAGAGCGACCCGATAGACCGACAGATTGCCGAGGCCTAGAGCACGCTAATCACAAAAAAAAACCGAAATTGGCTTCGATAAGCTATATATAGATATGGCAACGGCTGCGCGCTTAGTCGCATAGCCGGCGCATAGCGATTTTTTTGTGGATATCGCCTAGACTTCGGGGCATCGCACTTTAGAGCCGTTAAGATAGCGCTTTGACAACTGACGCTCGCGAGTCGAAGCTAACAACAACTCCACACTCGGCTGCCTGGCACCCTGAGACCAGTGAGATATAGATTAATGGATCAGATCAAACCGTATCAAAGCACCAAGACGATACCCTGTTATGGACTTGCAAATCGCCCCAAAGCGCAGCCCAATGAATGCGTTCACCAGCCACTCGTAAAACCTCTAATCCAACTGTTGGCGACACCTTTATGAGCGACTATTGGACTGATCAACTCGCCGCTCACTGGGGTATTGCAGCCACGCTAAAGCCATTAGAGGGCGAGTATGATTTAAATTTTCTCGCCCATAGCGACACTTGTGAACGCTATATTTTTAAAGTCATGCGCAGCAACTGCGATAGCGATTTTGTCGCCATGCAAATCGCGGCTCTGGCGCATATCCAAAAATTGGCGCCAAACTTACCCTATCCCAAAGTCATTGAATCCCAGCATGGCGAGTGTCTGGTCGGTTGCACCGATGCCGACGGCAACCATCGCCTGTTGTGGCTGATGGAATTTTTACCGGGACAAAGTTACGCCCAAAGCGCCCGTAAAAGCGCCGCATTAATCGCTGATCTAGGCCGCGCACTAGGTACCACAGACAGCGCTTTGGCGTCGTTTAAACACCCTGCCCTAGCCCGCGACTTCAAATGGAACTTGACCCAGAGCCTTTGGATCGAAGCCAAGCTAGACATTATTTCTGACCCGCAACGGCGCGCACTGCTCGAGCGTATTATCGACGGCTATAAAGGCCAACAAGCGTGGTTGATGAGCCTGCCGACGCAGGCAGTACACAACGATGTGCACGATTACAATATTTTGGTCTCCACCGACATCAGCGAGCCTAAAAGGGTCACTGGCTTAGTCGACATGGGCGATATGTGCATCGCGCCGCGGATCTGCGACCTCGCGATCACCGCCGCGTATGTGGTGCTTGAATGCTCCGACCCAGAGGTTGCCCTGAGCACACTGGTCGCCGGATACCACAGCGTAAACCCCCTTCAGCCAGCAGAGATCGATGCCATATGGGCGCTACTGCAAATGCGGCTCGCGGTCAGCGTAGTCAATTCAACGGTGATGGCCGAGCGCCACCCTGAAGATCCCTACGTGGTCATCACGCAGGCCCCGGCATGGAAATTTCTCGAGACCCAGACAATCGATGAAAACCGTCTAAAAGCGCGCCTTCGGGCGGCCTGTGGGCTACCCGTATGCGACGATGCGACTGCCATCGCAGCATTTTTAGACAGTCGTCGCGGTCAATTCAACCCACTGATCGATGCCGACCTAGCGCAGCAACCCATGGGGTCGCTGTCGGTGGACCAAGGTCGTTGGCCACGAAACCCTCTCGATATGCCGCTATTAGAGGCTGCCCGCATTGGCGAAGAATACTCAGCCACGAGCGGCATCTGGCTCGGTTACTATGCTGAGCCGCGATTGATTTACACCTCCACGGCGTTTCGCGCGACCAGTTCGCCGATCTCAAATCGACGCAGCGTGCATTTGGGCGTAGACATTTTTGCCGCTGCGGGTACCACGGTTCGCGCACCCCTCGGCGGTGTGGTCCACGCGGTTGAAAACCGCCGCGGACAACTCGATTATGGTGGCCTAGTGGTGCTCGCCCATACCATTCCCACCGGCGAAGTATTTTTCAGCCTGTACGGCCATCTGCACCCAAATCTGTGCGAGCGCCTAGCGGTCGGGCAAAGCATCGAGGCTGGCCAGATATTAGGTCAGCTTGGCAATGTCGACAACAATGGCGGTTGGGCACCCCACGTACACGTGCAACTGGTGCTATGCAATCTATCCGAACCCGGTGAATGGCCGGGCGTAGCCGACCCCGATGAGCTGTTCCTGTGGCATCAGGTAAGCCCTAATCCCGCAGTGTTACTCAATCTTGCGGATGCCAAGACCGCCTACACGCCGATCGACAAAGGCCAAATATTGCAACAGCGCCGCGAACGCTTTGCCGATAATCTAAAACTCAGTTATAGCGATCCAGTGATGTTTATGCGTGGCTGGCGGCACTATTTATTTGACGAGTGGGGGCGAGGCTATCTCGATGCATACAACAATGTGCCACACGTTGGCCACGCCCACCCGAGGATACAAGCGGTCGCCGCAGAGCAACTGGCAAAAATCAACTGCAATAGCCGCTACCTGCACCCGGCACGCACCGCGTTTGCGGCGAAAATCCTGTCAAAAATGCCCCCCGAACTGGACGTATGTTTTTTCGTTAACTCCGGCAGCGAGGCCAATGAACTAGCACTGCGCCTAGCGCGCGCCCACACTGGCGACCGCGGTATCGTCACGCCGGATCACGGCTACTTTGGCAACACCACTGGGGCGATGAGCATCTCGGCGCATAAATTTAACGCGCCGGGTGGTGGCGGACAGCCCGACTGGGTAGAACTCGTCGACATGCCCGACGACTATCGCGGCCGCTATCGGCGCGACGAACCACAGCGTGGTCGCCTGTATGCTGAGCAGGTAGATGCCGCGATCGGACGACTCGGCGAAAAGCAGATCTCCCTGGCAGCTTTTATTACCGAGACCTTTCCATCGGTCGGCGGACAAATCATTCCACCGGCAGATTACCTTCAGCAGGTCTACGCCAAGGTGCGCGCGGCAGGCGGTATCTGTATTGCCGACGAGGTGCAAACCGGACTGGGTCGCCTCGGCAATTACTACTTTGGCTTTGAACAACAGGGCGTCGTCCCCGACGCCGTGGTTCTCGGCAAACCCATTGGTAACGGCCACCCACTGGCGGTGGTGGTGACCCGCCGCGCTATCGCCGATAGCTTTGCCCACGGGCCGGAGTTTTTTTCGACCTTTGGTGGCTCAGTGTTATCGTGCCGCACCGGCCACGAGGTGCTGGATATCATCGATCAGGAAGATCTTCAAGGCAATGCGCGATTAGTCGGCACGCGGTTATTGAGCGGCTTGCGATGCCTACAAGAAAAGTACCCAACGATTGGAGATGTTCGCGGTATTGGGCTGTTTATCGGCGTCGATCTGGTCACCGATCGCGATAGCCGCACAGAGAATGCCCCGCTGGCGGACTACATTGTCAACCGTCTGTGCGAAGAGCGCGTCTTGATCGGCACCGATGGACCGCGCAACAACGTCCTCAAGATCAGACCCCCATTGACGATTGGCGCGCGCGATGTCGATCAACTGATCGCATTGCTCGATACTATCTTTAGCGAGGCCGCTGTAAATAAAGCAACATAAAGTGAAATAGAGCAAGCGAACTAAAGGGATTAAGGAGATCTTGATTGGCGCACAGCGCGATTGACAGCTATATTCATGGTTCATCATCGACGATTGCTTGGATCGCGACGCGCGATCGACTATGTGCTGTCAAAGACCGGTATGACCGAGGCCGAGGTAACGCGAGAGATCGAATGCTACGTAGTCTGGCCCGGCCACCGCCTTAAAGGTAGGTCGGT
Source organism: uncultured Cellvibrionales bacterium (assembly GCA_937920185.1). Classification (GTDB taxonomy): domain Bacteria; phylum Pseudomonadota; class Gammaproteobacteria; order Pseudomonadales; family Porticoccaceae; genus TMED48. The sequence goes on from CALGJN010000390.1 coordinate 11,768, forward strand.
TGGC
>CALGJN010000391.1:0-1181 GCA_937920185.1 uncultured Cellvibrionales bacterium
GGTTTATTTTGTGCTGCAACCGCGGCCGAGCGCGGTCGTTCGGTGTTGGTATTGGATTGCAGTAACAAAGCCGGCAAAAAAATCCTCATGTCCGGAGGTGGTCGCTGTAATTTTACCAATCTCGATATTACCCCGGAAAATTTCCTATCCAATAATCCGCAGTTTTGTATTTCGGCGCTCCGCCGTTATACCCAGTGGGATTTTATTGATCTGGTTGAGCGCCATGGTATTGCCTATCACGAGCGTCAGAATGGCGAGTTATTTTGCGATCGTTCGTCAAAAGACATTCTCGCCATGTTGCTGGCTGAGTGTCAGCGCCATGGCGTCAGCGTTCGCACCAGCGTGACCGTCGATTCGGTCACAACGCTGACTGGGTTGGATCGATCTGACCCAACAGGCGAGTCGGGCTATGCTGTGCATACCAAACAAGGGGAGTATCGGTGTGAATCGCTGGTGGTGGCGACTGGCGGGCTGTCGATTCCGACGCTTGGCGGCTCGGGTTTTGGCTATCAGTTAGCCGAGCAATTCGACTTAAAACTATTACCCCGCGGCGCAGGATTGGTGCCCTTTACCTTTAGCGGCGAACTCGGTGAGGCGTTTGCGAGCCTGTCGGGCACCGCCGTGGATGTCGAGATGTCCTGCCAAGGGGCAAATTTTCGCGGCAACATGCTGTTTACCCACCGCGGTATCAGCGGGCCCTGCGCGCTGCAACTGTCGAGTTACTGGCGGCCTGGGCAGCCGATTGGTATCAATTTACTGCCGGATAGTGATATTTACCCGTGGCTGTTGAGGATGAAAACCGAATCCCCTAAAACTGTTCTGCGGACAATTTTTCAGCAGCATCTGCCAAAATCGTTGGCGCAGCTTTTAGAGCTGCATTTTTGGCCCGCCAAGCGCGATCAACCGTTGGCAGAAATTGCCAATATCGACCTTGCCAATGTCGCTCAGCAATGCGCTGACTGGCAGTTAGTGCCCGCAGGCACCGAGGGTTACCGCACCGCAGAGGTGACCCTGTGCGGTGTCGACAGTGACGAATTGTCGTCTAAAACCATGATGAGCCGCCGTCATCCCGGGCTTTATTTTATCGGAGAGGTGATCGATGTCACCGGCCATCTGGGCGGTTATAACTTCCAATGGGCCTGGTCGTCTGGCTACGCCGCTGGGCAGGCGGTTTAGCCGAC
>CALGJN010000392.1:0-7086 GCA_937920185.1 uncultured Cellvibrionales bacterium
ACGGTGTAAACCTGACCGACTAGTTGTGCCAGTATGGTGGTCTGATAGCCCGACCCAGTACCGATCTCTAGCACTCGATCGAGCGGTCCGTCGGCCAGCAGCAACTCGGTCATGCGCGCGACGATATAGGGTTGTGATAGAGTTTGCGAAAAACCTATCGGCAACGCTGTATCCTCGTAGGCTCGATGCGCCAGCGCCTCATCCAAAAACAAATGGCGCGGCGTCATTCTAATCGTATTTAACACCGATTGATTGGCAATACCCTGCTCCTGCAAACGCAAAATTAACCGTTCGCGGGTTCGCTGAGACGTCATACCCACGCCTGCCAAGTCGATCGAGTTCACTGCTCCTCCCAATTTTTAATCGCCGACCACAGCCGAGATGTAGCCTTGCATATGAGCATTTTTTTCGGCTCTAAATATATCACAGCGAGGCCATCTGATGGCGAAATAATTCGCCCATTTCGCGCAGCACCGCAGTCGCAAAGCAGCCTTTGGGCAATTCAAATTGAAGCCGAACCTGATCCTCACCTAGATATTTGAAATCTATATTACCCGGTAGTAGCCGCAGATTGCGCCGCTCTTGCGTTAGCCCTGCGTGCTCGAGCGCATGACGCCACTCCCCCCAATCAGCCAGCACTTGATCCTCGATTTGCCGCCCGCTGCCCTGTGCACTCGATCGGCCGCGCCCCCATAGAGGGCCCGTTTCAGCGTCGGGGAATTCATCGCCCGCCAGATGATTGGCAATATATTTCGCCAATACCAGATTAAATAACCAGGCCCGCGCCGCCGATAGATACATTCCGGTACCGCGACGATTACCGCGCAATCGACCGCTGTCGATAAGGCGCTGCGCCTCGTGTAAATTACCGCCAGCATGGCCGAAGCGCTGCTCGGCAAAATAATTCGGCACGCCATGGCGACCAATACCATTGAAACGCCGTTCGAGGGCTGCGATATCGGCGCTGACCTGACGCAATACAAGGTTAAAATAATTGCCTCTATGCGCGCCGCGACGTAATTTTTTATGGTGCCGTGCGGCGGTCATAATAGTGTAGTCGGGGTGAGCTAGGTCGGCGGCGGAAAGCGTGCGACCAGGCAGGTGCAGACTGAACCACTGCGTGGTCACGGCAGCGCGGTCCTTGAGCCCGCAAAGACCAACATCGCGCCGATCAATGCCGGCTAGTTGAGCCAAAATCCCAGCGACCCAAAGGCTGTTTTGGTCGACTTTTCGAACCTGTAAAAATAGGTGTTCACCGTCTCCAGACGGTTCAAAACCGAGTATTTCATCAACCTGAAAGTCGGCCGTACAACTGCGTATCTGGGCACTGCCAAGCGGCTGAAACATCCGCGGCAGGCGGTGAAAATCAAACCCAAACTCACTTTCATGCATACTCAAAACCCAGATCTAATCGCTCAAACTGGCTCGACAAGAACCACTGCGTGGCAGGCGATACCCTCACCGCGGCCGACAAACCCCAACCGTTCGGTGGTGGTTGCCTTGATGTTGATTCGATCCAGCGACGCGTTTAAATCGGCGGCTAAACAAGCGCGCATGGCTGCGAGATACGGAGCCATTTTCGGGCCCTGCGCGACAATGGTTATATCGGCGTTGACCAACCGGTAACCGCGCGCCGTTAGCATGCTCACCACTGCAACCAGAAGATCGCGACTGTTGCTGTTGTAGTAGGCGTCGTCGGTGTCGGGAAAGTGCTTGCCTATATCACCCAAACAGAGCGCGCCCAAAAGTCCATCCATCAGCGCATGAATGACGACATCGCCGTCGGAGTGCGCGACCAGCGAATGGGTATAGGGGATAGCGACACCCCCTAGGAGTAACTCATCGCCCGGACCAAAAGCGTGCACATCATAACCGTGTCCTATACGCATCGCGGATTCTCCTGTGCGGTCAATATCGCGGCTGCCATTATCAAGTCCTCGCTGCAGGTTATTTTTATATTGTCTCGTCGTCCCTCGACCGCTAACACCGGCCGCGCGGCGTATTCGAGCGCTGATGCCTCATCGGTAGGCACCAAAGCGCGCGCCGCCGCCGCCGCCAATGCCGCCGTCAGTTCGCCATAGCGAAACATCTGCGGCGTCTGCGCAAGCCTGAAGTGAACTCGATCGGCGGTATGCAAAATGGCACCCTCGACGCTGACCGCTTTGAGCGTATCTGCAATAGGTGCCACCAATATTCCACCGACTGGGTGCCGATCGACCTCACGCCTGAGCTTGGCAATCGATTCGAGAGCAATACACGGCCGTGCGATGTCGTGAACCAGCACCCAGTCCATAGGGTCGGCACAGGTGTCTATCGCGCGCAACCCATTGGCCACCGACTCAGCGCGGGTCGCGCCACCTGATATCAATTCCACGCGCGGATCTGAAGCTGCTGGGATTTCGCTCCACGTCGCCTGCCGTAGGTCACAGGGCACGATTAGACGCGCAATATCGGGCACTTGTAACAGGCGATAGAGACAGCGCTGCGCCACCGTCTCGCCGCATAAGTCGAAGAACTGTTTGGCTTTCAAGTCCGAAAAACGTCGCCCTGTGCCTGCCGCCGGAACAATCATCCAGAGCCTGAGACCGTCGTCTGAAGGCGCAACATCGCCGGTATCAGGGTTCATCATCCGGCCCTTTACTCGCGTTGTCGATCACCAGATAAAAAACTTCGCCGCGCTTGACCATACCCAGGTCTTCTCGGGCTTTTTCCTCGATCGTTTCAAGGCCATTTTTCAAGTTGGCAACCTGTTTGGCAATGTTGTCGTTGCGCTGCTGGAGGCGCTGGTTTTCGTTATTTTTTTCAACCAACAACGCGTCAAGTTCAGCCTTGTGAGCAAGGCTGCCATCGCCGAACCAGAGTTGGCCCTGGAGCGATAACAACAGTAACACCAAGAGAGCCATTAACACTTTTAACATCGTAAAAGTTCCCTCCAGCGACCGACCACAGCACGCACAGGCGCTAGCTAATGATTAAATTCTGCGCGCCCCCGGTAGGGTGCCAACTCGCTGCCCAATTCAGCTTCAATACGCAACAAGCGATTGTATTTGGCGACGCGATCCGATCGACACAGCGAGCCGGTTTTAATTTGTCCAGCCGAGGTACCCACCGCAAGATCGGCGATAGTGGTGTCCTCGGTCTCTCCAGATCGGTGAGAAATAACCACGTTGTAGCCAGCGCGTTTAGCCATGGCGATGGCGTCCAACGTCTCGCTCAGAGTACCGATTTGGTTAAACTTGATCAAGATAGCGTTGGCCACACCCTGTTCAATACCGCGTCCGAGTATGCGGGTATTGGTGACGAACAAATCGTCACCGACCAACTGCACCCGCTCACCGAGCTTTTCAGTCTGATATTTCCAACCATCCCAGTCCGACTCATCCTGACCGTCTTCAATCGAAAGTATCGGGTACTGGTCGCATAGTTCGGCCAAAAAATCGCTAAACCCCGATGCCGTGTATATTTTTCCCTCGCCACTGAGATCGTACTGATGGTTGCGGTAGAACTCTGAGGCCGCGCAATCGAGCGCCAGCGTGATGTCACTACCAAGCTCGTAGCCAGCGGCCTCGACCGCTTCGGCGATCACCGCTAGAGCCGCCGAGTTAGACGCCAAATTCGGCGCAAAACCGCCCTCGTCACCCACCGCCGTGCTCAGCCCGCGCGTCGCCAGAACCGTCTTCAAATGGTGGAAGATTTCCGCCCCAATCTGCAGCGCCTCGGCGAAGCTGTTGGCCGCCACCGGTTGCACCATAAATTCTTGGATGTCGACGTTGTTGTCAGCGTGCTCGCCACCATTGAGAATATTCATCATCGGCACCGGCATACTGTATTCACCTGCGCTGCCATTCAATTCGGCGATGTGCGCGTACAGCGGTATACCCTTTGAAACCGCCGCCGCTCGAGCCGCCGCGAGAGAAACCGCCAATATAGCGTTGGCGCCGAGCACTGCCTTGTTGTCGGTGCCATCCGCGGCAATCATAGCGTCGTCGATAGCCCGCTGGTCAGCGGCGTCACTACCGACCAATAACGCTTTAATTTGATTGTTGATATTGGCCACCGCCGACAACACGCCGCGACCCAAATAGCGGCTTTTGTCGCCGTCTCGAAGCTCCAGCGCTTCGCGCGAACCGGTCGAAGCTCCCGACGGAGCCATGGCAGACCCTACCGCCCCATCGGCTAATACTACCTCGGCCTGTACCGTGGGATTACCCCTCGAATCCAGTACCTCATAAGCACAAATATTTGCGATCTGGGTCATACTAACTGTTCTCCTGTTGGCGCTGTGGGAATGTTTAAAGCTCTCGTTGATGTTCAGTATTTAACCAATATCCAACTCTGGAAAACTCTTTACTAGCCGGTCGACATCGCGCATCTGCTGTAAAAAACCTTCCAATTGACCGAGCGGTAGGGCGCTGGGGCCGTCACACTTGGCATTATCTGGATCTGGATGGGCCTCGAGAAAGAGTCCCGCAACACCCACTGCGACTCCAGCTCTGCCCAATTCGGCAACCTGACCGCGCCGACCACCTGACGCAGCGCCGAGTGGATCTCGGCATTGCAGCGCATGGGTCACATCAAAGATCAATGGCAACCCGCCGCTGATATTCTTCATGGTGGCGAAACCGAGCATATCGACCACCAGATTATCGTAACCCAGGCAGGTCCCTCGCTCGCAGAGCATCAACCGATGGTTGCCACACTGGCGAAACTTATCGACAATATTGAGCATCTGACCGGGGCTCAAAAACTGGGGTTTTTTAATGTTAATAGCAACGCCCGACTCCGCCATAGCACGCACCAAATCGGTTTGTCGCGCCAAAAACGCCGGTAACTGGAGCACATCACAAACCTCTGCGGCGGCGGCCACTTGCTCTATTTCATGCACGTCGCTGATCACTGGGCAGCCAAAAGTGGCTTTGATATCCGCCAGAATTCTCAGTCCGGCGTCTAGGCCCGGCCCCCTAAAAGAGTCCATAGAGGAACGATTGGCCTTGTCGAAAGAGGCTTTAAAAATATACGGAATACCCAGTTTAGTGGTGGCCGCGACGTAGGCCTCCGCGACTTGCATCGCCATATCTCTGGATTCTAAAACGTTCATACCACCGAACAGCGCCATCGGTCGATCATTACCGACCCTCAGGTCGCAGACGTCAATGTCGACAGACGTCCGAGCACTCATGCTTGACGGCGCTCTGAGTAAGCCATAGCCGCCTTGACAAAAGCGGTGAACAGCGGGTGGCCATCGCGGGGCGTCGAGGTAAATTCAGGGTGAAACTGGCTGGCGAAAAACCACGGGTGATCGGGCAACTCAATGGCCTCGACCAAATTCTTATCCTCAGACAGAGCACCGACCACTAAACCCGCCTCACGCAATTGTGGCAAGTAATTGTTGTTGACCTCGTAGCGATGACGATGACGCTCTTTGACAGTATCAGAGCCGTAGATAGCGCGCGCTTTTGAGCCGGGATTCAAGTGGCATAATTGCGCACCGAGGCGCATCGTACCGCCGAGATCGGATTCGTTATCGCGCTGCTCGACGCTACCGTCGGACGCCAACCATTCGGCAATCAGCCCGATCACTGGATGGGCTGTATCGGGATCAAATTCGGAACTGTTGGCCGCCGTCAAACCGCAAATATTGCGCGCGTACTCGATCACCGCAACCTGCATGCCCAAGCAGATACCCAGGTAGGGAATGCCACCTTCTCGCGCGGTCTTTACCGCAAAAATTTTACCCTCAGTGCCGCGCGTGCCAAAACCACCCGGCACCAAAATCGCGTCGGCTCCATCGATTAACGACGGATCTGTCTCTAAATTGTCCGAATCCAGATAGCGGATTTTAATTTTTGTCTTGTTCTGGATGCCGGCGTGGATCAACGCTTCGGTCAACGACTTGTAAGCATCGAGTAATTCCATGTACTTACCCACCATGGCGATACAAATTTCGCCCTCGGCGTTTAACTGGTTTTCAACCACCATATCCCATTCATGCAGGTCAGCCGCCGGCAGATCGATGTTAAACCTGTCGAGTACATACTGATCGAGCCCCCACTCATGGAGCATTCGAGGCACACGATAAATGGTCGGCGCGTCCATCACCGGAATCACTGCGCGCTCTTCGACATTGGTGAACAGCGAAATCTTTTGGCGTTGCGATTCTTCGATCTCGACCTCTGACCGACACAGCAACATATCCGGTTGCAAGCCAATAGATCGCATCTCTTTGACCGAGTGCTGCGTGGGTTTGGTTTTGGTTTCACCCGCCGATGCAATGTAGGGAACCAGCGTCAAGTGCAACAGCAACGCGCGCTGGTGCCCCAACTCGCCTTTTAACTGTCGGACTGCCTCCAAAAACGGTTGCGATTCAATATCACCGACGGTACCACCAATTTCAACCACGGCAATATCTGCCTCGCCCGCACCAGCGTAGACCCGCCGTTTGATTTCATCGGTTAGGTGGGGAATCACCTGCACCGTGCCCCCGAGGTAATCTCCGCGGCGCTCTCGGCGGAGAATCGTCTCGTATATTTGGCCACTGGTGAAATTATTTTTTTGGGTCATTTTCGAACGCAAAAAACGCTCGTAGTGCCCTAAGTCTAGGTCGGTTTCCGCCCCGTCTTCGGTGACGTAGACTTCTCCATGCTGATAGGGACTCATGGTTCCAGGGTCGACGTTTAGGTAGGGATCCAATTTTAGGATCGTCACGTTCAGACCGCGCGCCTCGAGCAGAGCACCGAGCGATGCCGAAGCAATACCCTTGCCTAAAGAGGAAACCACACCACCAGTTACAAAGATAAAACGCGCCATATTAAGCCCTAGTTAGCAACCAGCTAGTCAGTCAGAAAAATCGTAGGAAACAGCTCGTTGCGCCCGATTGGCAGCGCCGACCCATCCCAGGTGAGATGGGTCTACAGACTAACAGAATTGTGCCTGTGGATCTACACAGAGTTGCTGCGCCAGTGTATTTTTAAACCGCGTTCGCCCGCGCCCGCTTGCCAACCTTCACAAATCCACAGATCGCCCACCGCAACCAACTTTCCGGCCGCATATATTAGCGGTATCGAGGATCGCCACCAGGGCTCTAGA
>CALGJN010000393.1:0-34065 GCA_937920185.1 uncultured Cellvibrionales bacterium
CGAGAAAACGTCCCGAGGCAACGGCTCGGGCGGATAAGAAACGCCCGCCTATAGCCAAATCCACCGCGCAATTCGCCTGCTCTTAGGTGGGTAGCGGTCCCAGGGGCTCGTTGTTCAGCATACTGGCGCTCCAAAACACGTCCCTACCGAGTATATCTTTAAGCAGCCGCCGCTCGAGCGATGCCTGCATCGCCGGGGCCGACACCAATCACCGCCGCTTGCACATTATCGTCTAGTGCGGCCTCGCGGGTATCACCGACGACTGTGAATGACAGACTTGATAACACCTGCACTAACACCCTTGGTAATTCGGTAAGCGCTTTTCCATGAACGCACTGACGCCCTCCCTGTAGTCGTCACTTCGCCCGGCGACACCCTGTAATTCACATTCTAAATCGAGTTGCTGATCCAAGCTGTGGCAACTGGACACGAGAAGGGCTCGCTTTATGAGTGCAAGACCCAGAGTCGGCGCATTCGCCAACTGCCGACCCATATCAGAAGCGCTGGTCAACAAATCATCATCCTCGACGACCTCTGAAATCATGCCCATTTCGAGTGCCTCAGCTGCGCTGACCTTCTCTCCGAGCAAACACAGCCGCATTGCCCGCGCATGCCCTATGAGCCGCGGTAACATCCAGGTACCTCCAGAATCAGGCACCAAACCCAATTTATTGAACGACTGGATAAAGCTTGCCGACCTGCCCGCAATGACGATGTCGCAAGCCAGCGCAATATTGGCCCCGGCGCCTGCGGCGACGCCGTTGACCGCGCAAATAACTGGCATCTCAAGCGCGGTGATGGCGCGAATCAGCGGGTTGTAATTATCTCGGATCGACGCGCTCAAATCGGGTGCCTGATCACCGCCGCTGACCGATCTATCGCTGAGATCTTGACCGGCGCAAAAGCCCCGTCCAGAACCGGTAATCAACAAACATCGAGCGGCACCGTTGGCCGACAATTGCTTGAGGACGGTTTTCACTTCGATGTGCATCTCGGTATTAAAACTGTTCAATCGATTCGGGCGATTAAGCACTAATGTAGCCAGACCACCGACAATCGAAAACTCGATATTTTGATATTTTTGCTGATCCATCCAAGCGCCCTCTATTCAGGTTTATTTTTCGCATCACGCGCGTCATCAGTCGCCGATAACGGCTTCAATTTGGGTCACTTTAGTTGCAGGCCTTTACGACTGAAACGGTTTTAGCTCGCGCGACACTGAATACACCTTAGCGCGCTCTACAGTGGCTAACATCAACCGATTTATGGGCTTGCGTGCGACCAACCGAAGTCAGTATTCGTCTCGAATCCTCGCCTAAAAAATTAATGAGGATGCAAATAAGTCGCGGCTGCAACGCAATTTTTTAGCCTCTACTACACCATCCATAACCCTAGACAAAGGCTTCAAAGTAACCAAATCAGTAACGATTATTATCTATCAAGAATAATCCAAGAAAACTTTTATTGATACTATTTTTTTACTTTTTGTAATATTTTTGTATCATATTAAGCCAATCGTGAATACCATGTCGCTGATGAACTTGCGAGGCTGCTAATTGCCCTCGCCTAAACAGCGAAGCACGATATCAAAGTGCCAGCAGCGAAACTGCAGAGAATGTAATTTATGAAACTTCAAAACTTTGCCATGGATCACTGGTATCAATCGCCTGAGAGCGGTGTGATACTTGACAGTGCCATCTCCGGCGAGCCAGTAGCTGAAATATCCAGCAGCGGTCTCGATTTTCAAGACATGGTTAACTACGCCAGGCAGGTAGGTAATCCCGCGCTACAAAAAATGACATTTCATCAACGCGCGCTGATGCTCAAGCAACTCGGCGTTTATCTCATGGAGCGCAAAGAACTATTTTATCAGTGTTCCAAAGCAACTGGCGCGACCCGCGGCGACTCGTGGATAGATATCGAAGGGGGCATTGGCACACTGTTTTCAATCTCCAGCAAAGCGCGCATCGAAATGCCGAACAGCACAATCTATATCGATGGTAAGCAGGAAAACCTATCGCGCAACGGCACCTTTACTGGACAGCATATTTACACACCCGTTCGCGGGGTTGCGGTGCATATCAATGCCTACAATTTCCCCTGTTGGGGAATGTTAGAAAAACTGGCCCCTGCCCTCGTCGCGGGTGTGCCTTGTATCATCAAGCCCGGCGGTCAAACAGCGTTTCTTACCGAGCTTATGGTGCGGCATATGGTTGAGTCAGAGATACTGCCAACCGGCGCTATTCAGCTAATTTGTGGCGATGTTGGCGATCTGCTCAACCATCTAACCTACGAAGATATAGTCAGCTTTACCGGTTCGGCCGCAACCGGCATTAAACTAAAACAGCACCCAGTGATCGCCAAACAATGTACTCGTTTTGTGATGGAGGCTGACTCTTTAAACTGTTGTATTTTGGGTAGTGATGTCGAGCCTGACAGCGTTGAATTCGATTTATTTATCCATGAGATTGTACAAGAAATGACGACCAAGGCCGGTCAAAAATGTACCGCAATACGGCGTGCCATTGTGCCTGACAACAGAGTCGATGCAGTGACTCAGGCGCTGTCCGATAAACTTGGCAAAATCACGGTGGGAAACCCAGACAACGAATCTGTGCGAATGGGCGCCCTTGCAGGTCAACGCCAGCGCCGTGATGTTCGCAGTGCGGTACAACAATTGCGTTGCGACAATCGACTCATTTTTGGCGATCCAGACCAAGTCTCGCCAATTGATGCTAGTGCAGATACGGGCTCATTTATGAACCCAGTGGTCATGTTAGCTGACAATCCAGATCAGAGTAGCGCGCATGACATCGAGGCCTTTGGGCCGATTAGCACTATTATCCCCTACGTCGATAATGAACATGCAGTGGCGCTCGCCGCGCGCGGCAGGGGCAGCCTAGTTGGCTCATTGATCACCAACAGTGCCGATGTCGCTCGCCAACTCACCCTCGGCATGGCACCCCATCATGGCCGCGTGCTGGTGCTCAACCGTGCCTGCGCCAAAGAGTCTACTGGGCACGGCTCTCCGCTGCCACAATTGATTCATGGTGGCCCCGGCCGCGCCGGTGGCGGCGAAGAATTAGGCGGTGTGCGCGGGGTAAAACACTACATGCAACGCACAGCACTGCAAGGATCGCCGGACATGCTAAGCGCGATAACTCGCACCCACATGCAAGGCGCCACGCGTAAAATAAGTGACATTCATCCATTTAAAAAGCATTTTGAAGAGATCGAAATTGGCGATACCGTGGTCACGGATAAACGTGAAATAACGCTCGAGGACATCGAGGCATTTGCCGAGTTGACGGGCGATAAATTCTACGCCCACATGGATCATCAAGCGGCGCTTCGAAATCCATTTTTTGATGGCCGCGTAGCCCATGGCTACCTGCTGATTTCGGCAGCCGCTGGACTTTTTGTATGGCCCGGCGAAGGGCCGGTTCTGGCCAACACCGGACTCGAGAATTTGTCCTTTCAGACGCCGGTATACCCCGGCGATATTATTCAGGTACAGTTCACCTGCAAACAGAAAAAAGATCGACTAACAGAAATTTGGGGGGAGGTACGCTGGGACACCACGATCATCAACCAAAATGGCCAAATTTGTGCTCAATATGACGTCCTCACGGGCGTTGCCAATCGTCTGCAATAAGCGAGGTATATCATGACAGTCACCAAAAATAGTCCGACTCTTTCAGAAAATGAGGTCAAATTCGAAGAACTTCTGGCCAAGGGCGCTAAAATTGAGCCGCGTGATTGGATGCCCGATGACTATCGCAAAACGCTGATTCGACAGATAGGGCAACATGCGCATTCAGAAATAATTGGCATGCAACCCGAGGGAAACTGGATTACTCGTGCACCCAGCTTAAAGCGCAAAGCTATTTTGATGTCAAAAGTCCAGGACGAAGCGGGGCATGGCCTGTACTTATACAGCGCAGCCGAAACACTGGGCGCCGATCGTACCGATATGTTGGAAAAGCTCAATAATGGTAAAATGAAATACTCGAGCATTTTTAACTATCCAACCCCTTGCTGGGCCGACATGGGCGCCATCGGATGGCTGGTCGATGGTGCCGCCATCTGCAATCAGGTACCACTGTGCCGCACCTCTTACGGGCCCTATGCGCGGGCCATGGTAAGGATCTGTAAAGAGGAGAGCTTTCACCAACGCCAGGGCTACGAAATCATGCTGACGCTGAGTAACGGCAGCGCCAAACAAAAGCAAATGGCGCAAGACGCTCTCAACCGTTGGTGGTGGCCGGCAATTATGATGTTTGGACCGCGCGATGATCAATCTCCCAACTCCGAATTGTCGTTGAAGTGGAAGATTAAATTATTCTCAAATGATGAGCTCCGACAGAAGTTTGTCGATATCGCTGTGCCCCAGGCCAACATCCTCGGTTTAACGATTCCCGACAAGGATCTTAGTTGGAACGAAAAAACTGGTCACTACACCTATGGTGAACCAGATTGGGAAGAATTTTTCGAGGTTATTCGCGGCAACGGCCCGTGCAACAAAGAGCGAGTGAGCAACCGGCGAGAAGCCCACGAAAACGGTCAGTGGGTGCGTGATGCCGCTATCGCATACGCCAAGAAACACGCCGAGGCCGCCCTTTCCAAGGCCGCATAAGATCCGTGGCAAGACGACCTAGGCGATTTATATGACGCACAAAAAAGGCTACCCGCTGTGGGAGGTATTTATCCGCAGTAACCGTGGCATCGACCACAAGCATGCTGGCAGTCTGCGCGCCGCAGACGCCGAAATGGCACTGCAAAATGCCCGTGATCTGTATACTCGCCGATCTGAGGGGGTGAGCATATGGGTAGTGCCATCCAACCAGATTGTTGCCTCGGATCCCGACGACAAAGAAACCTTGTTTGATCCGGCAGAAGACAAGGTTTATCGACATCCCACGTTTTATTCTTTACCCGACGAATTGGAACACATGTGAGTACTCCACTAGCTCCGACCAAAAACGACCTCTATGCGTACACGCTGCGCCAAGCGGATAACTCGATGGTGCTATGCCAACGCCTGTGCCAATGGGCGGCGCGTGGCCCCGAGTTAGAGGAAGACATCGGCCTTACCAATATCGGCTTAGATTTAATCGGTCAAGCTCGATCGCTCTACCAATACTCAGCAAGTCTATGCGACCGACCCGTTGATGAGAACGACCTGGCGTTTTTACGCGACCCGCACGAATGGTCTAACCTACTCTTAGTCGAGCAACCGAATGGCGACTTTGCCGACACCATCGCTCGCCAGTATTGCTATGACGCATGGCACCTGCCCTTTCTCGAGCAATTGACCGCATCGAACGACACTACCCTCGCCGCGATTGCCGCCAAGTCGGTCAAAGAGGCCCGGTATCATGTCCGCCACAGCTCGATGTGGGTCAAGCGCTTGGGCGATGGCACCGAGGTCAGCCACCGGCGCATGCAAGATGCAATCACCGCGGTGTGGCCATTTATCGCTGAAATGTTCATCGCCGATGAACTCGACCAGCGCATGCTCGAAATCGATGTAGGTGTCGATCTGCGTGCGCTGCAGTCTGCGTGGGAATCTCAAGTATCGGCGCTGTTGGCCAACGCCACGTTGAGCAAACCGATCGACGTTAAGGCCATCGTAGGTGGCCGCCAAGGTCAGCATACCGAGCACCTAGATGATCTTTTGCTAGACATGCAAGCACTGCCGCGCAGCATGCCCAACCATCAGTGGTAATTAAAACGTCATGCCAATAAATAGCCACAATACCGACAGCGTCCTGTCCCATGTACGCAGCATACTGGACACCGTCACCGACCCTGAAATACCGGCGTTGACGATCAATGAAATGGGTATCTTGCGCGGTGTCGAGATCAAGGGGGATTCGGTCGTAGTGACGATTACTCCGACCTACTCCGGATGTCCGGCGATCGACCAAATCACCGATGACATCACCAAGGTGCTGGCGGAACACAACTATCCGTCGACGCAGGTCGCACTGGTACTATCACCCGCTTGGACCACCGATTGGATGAGCGATGAAGCAAAAGAAAAGCTTCGCCAATACGGTATCGCGCCGCCCTGTAAAACGAGCTTGCTGGACGATTCACAAGGCGACCCCCACGTTACCGTCATCGTGGCCTGCCCGATCTGCTGCTCTTTTAACACCAAGCTAGTCAGTCACTTCGGCTCTACCGCCTGTAAATCCTTTTGGCAATGCGCGGATTGCCTCGAACCCTTTGACTATTTCAAGCCCATCTAGGCGCATCCCATGGTTGATGAAGCAATTGTTACACGTGTTGTCGAGGCGACTCGAGACTCCGTTATCGTCGCCGTGCAGGTAGCCGAAGAACTGCGCGCCAAATACCGCTATAAGCAGGGTCAAAATCTAACCTTTGTTAAGCGTCTGAATGGCGCAGAAGTGCGCCGTAGTTATTCGATCTGCAGCAGCGTCGATGACTCTGAACTGCGGGTCGGTATCAAACACGTTGAGAATGGCGTGTTTTCCGGTTGGGCCAACAGCCAACTAAAGGTCGGCGATAAATTGGATATATTGCCGCCGACTGGTAATTTTTTTGTCGAGCTCGATCCCAACGCGCAGCGCAACTTCGTCGGCGTGGCTGCTGGGAGTGGAATAACCCCGATTTTATCCATTTTAAAAACCACTTTAGAGACTGAATCGGCGAGCCATTTTACGTTGATTTATGGTAATCAAAGCACTGACACTATTATGTTTTTAGAGGATATCGAGGCACTAAAAAATCGCTACCCACAACGACTGCAAGTATTCCATGTATTGAGTCGCGAGATACAAAACGCAGAGCTGCTCACTGGCCGCATCGATGGGCCAAAGATAGATCGCTTCCTCGATTTACTGATCGATGCCAATGACATTAATGATGTATTTTTGTGCGGCCCATTCGAGATGGTGATGTCCGCCAAAGACGCCTTTATCGATGCCGGTGTCGAGAAAAAGCATGTCCACAGCGAGCTTTTTGGCGCGCCCGACGACCTCAAAAATCTCGTTCGAAAGAGCAAACAATCGGTCAGCGAAGCTGAACAGCAACATATCAGTCAAGTGTTGGTCATGATCGATGGTAAGGGAACCCAGTTAAATTTGGCTCGCGGCGGCGAAACTGTGCTTGATGCCGCGCTAAAAATCCGCCGCGACTTACCTTTTGCCTGCAAAGGCGGCGTTTGTTCGACCTGTAAAGCCAAAGTAATGGAGGGCGAGGTGGAGATGGATCTCAACTATTCTCTGAGTGATGAAGAGGTCGCCGCAGGCTTTATTCTCACCTGCCAAGCACACCCGATCAGCGATCGGGTGACCATCGATTACGACCAAAAATAATCCGCTAGCTAGCGTATTTAATCAACCGTTTACAGCCGACGACCGGGCTTGATCGGGGTGGCCCGCAATAAAGGCTGGATGACTTTTACAGGCCTCTTCGACAGCGCAAATTTTGGCAAGTTGACTATAATCAACTTGCCATCTGCGCGCATTGTACAACTGCGGGATGAGGCAAATATCCGCCAAACTCGGTGTCATCCCTGTACAAAATCGCGCGCTTTCAAAGTTCCCTAAGGTCGCTTCAAAGGCAGTCAAACCAGCGCCGATAAAACGCCCCATCCAACGATCACGCAAACTTTCATCGGCCATCTGATCGATCGCGTATCGAACCACCGAAAGATTGCATACCGGGTGTACATCGACCGCCAACAGCTGCGCCAACGCGCGCACTCTAGCGCGCGCCAAGGCATCCCGAGGCAGTAAACCAAGATCACGCGTCTCGTCGAGGTACTCTAAAATGGCCAATGACTGGGTCAGCCGCTGACCATCGATATCTAACACCGGTACAAAACCCTGTGGATTGCGGGATAGGTGATCCGGCAGCCGATGTTGACCACTAACCAGATCGATACTCAGCGAGCGATAGGGCGTATTTCCGAGGTTCAGTGCTATACGCACACGGTAACTGGCAGAGGATCGCCAGTAATCATAGAGCACCGTATCACTCATGAATCGTCACCTAAAGAGCCTACCTTGGCGGCATCGAGCGCTTGCGACAACACCTTAAAATCGCCAATATGGTTGGCCAAAATAAGCACAAGTCGAGCATTGTAAGACTGACTTTCGGCATCACTGAGACCCTCATGGGCCGACAGCAAGGCCGCATAAAATGGGTCTGGTTGGGTCATGTTGGGGCTTAAAATCAAAGTCATATCGCAGGTCCTCCGGCTAGGGCTCTGGAAAGCGCTCGGCGAATTGCGTCTGGCTCAAAAGTCGACCAGCGCGCGGCAATGTGTTGATCGGGTCGAATCAGGTAGACCGCTTGCTTGGCCGACCCTAAATAGCGTTCATTTAGGGCACCTGTCGAATCCTTACTGGAGTCCAAAACTAGCCGTTTCAAAGCGCCATCAATATTATCGACCGCAGTCGATCGATCAATATTTAACAATAGCAACGTAAAACTCCCACCCAAACGCTGTAACAAGTAACCATCGCTCAAGGCCAAATCTGGACAAGGTGCACCGGGGCGCGTACGCGATGGTCCGTCGACCATCCCATCGGGCGTATTTAGTGGCGAGTCGTCGTACACGCAGGGGACGCTCAGACGCCCAGAATTAACCAAGCCGCGAGCAAACGAATAATGCTCGGCAAGATCCAGAACGGCATCGCGAAATAGTCGACTCAGGGTCGATTTTGGTGTGATAAAATCGGTCGATTGCGTCGAGTTACGGATGTTTTCATCGGCCCCATAAATACGTTCGCTGTCGTAGCTATCGATCAGTTCTCGGGGCGCACTGCCATCGATAACGGCCTTGAGTTTCCAGCCGAGATTGTCCGCATCCTGAACCCCGCTGTTGGCACCACGCGCCCCAAATGGACTCACCTGATGCGCGCTGTCACCGGCAAAAATAACTCGCCCATGGCGAAATTTTTCCATTCTTCGGCACTGAAACGTATAGATAGATACCCACTCTAATTGAAAATTGATATCGCCGCCGAGCATCGCCTCGAGGCGCTGACGGACTTTTTCAGGTTGTTTCTCCGCGTCGCGATCAATGTCCCAACCCAGTTGCAAATCGATGCGCCAGACATTGTCCGGTTGCTTGTGCAACAACGCTGACTGGCCGCGATTGAATGGCGGGTCGAACCAAAACCAACGCTCGATCGGAAAATTGGCATCCATGACGACATCCGCTATCAAAAAATTGTCCTCGAAGACGCGGCCGACAAAGTCGAGACCCAAGGCATGCCGCACCGGACTATTGGCGCCGTCGCAGGCAATCAGCCAATCGGCTTCTAGATCGTAGGCACCGTCGGGTGTAGTCAATTGTACGCGGACACAATCGGACTCGGATACCACCGCGGTAACTTGGTTGCCGCCGCGCAATTGCAACGGCGCACCCTTTTGCTGCAGCACGCGAACGCGTTCGAGCATCGCCATCTCAAAATAGTACTGTTGTAAGTTGATAAAAGCTGGTCTGCGGTGACCGCTTTCAGCCAACAGGTTAAATTCGTAGACTTTGCGGGTATCGCAAAAAACCTTGCCTAGATGCCACTCTACCCCCTTGTCGACCAACTGCTGCCCAACACCCAATCGATCACCGATCTCAAGCGTACGCTTGGCAAAACAGATCGCACGTGAACCCGATGAAACACTGTCGTTGTCGTCCACGACTAAGGTTTCAATCCCCTGCTGCGCTAGATCAATGGCCAGCGCCAAGCCGACTGGGCCGGCTCCGACGATGACCGCCTGATGGCGTTGAGGATCTGCAGCGTTTTGATCAGCGTGCCGCTGGTAGGGGTACAGCGGCACGTCAAAGACCGCATTCACAGTGCGCGCCTAGACACTACGAATGGGGTGAGCTTCATGGCTGCAATTGGTCCCACATTTCTCGGTCGCGCTGCGCGGTCCAAATGCGCGGCGTCTCGATGCCTCGGGCTTCGTCATAGGCACGCGCTACGTTAAAGGGTAAGCAGTGCTCATAGATCGCATAGTCGGAAAATTTATCATCGCATTCATCGCGCACCGCATCCCACGCATCCTTGAGGCTCCCGTTGCGAGCCGCAACGCGCGCAGCTGGGCGATAAGTACTGGCGACAAAATCCCGCGTGCTCTCAATCGCCGTCGCGACCATTTCTTTACCCACTAGCGCATCACCCCGACCGGGGGCAATAGCATCGACGTCAAACGCCGCGATGTAATCGAGGGTCTTGCCCCAACTGGAAAAGTAACCATCGCCGCAGTAACAGGCGCTACGGTATTCGACGATATCGCCGGTAAACATCACATTTTGATCGGGTACCTGAATAACGATATCGCCGGCAGTGTGCGCGCGCCCCAAATGCATTAGATCGACGCGACGTTTACCCAAATAGACGGTCATACGATCGCTAAAGGTATCCGTCGGGTAGGTTAATCCGGGAATACTCTCGTGCCCTTCAAACAACCGCGGAAAACGTTGAAATTCGCTATCCCAATCCTCCTGCCCGCGCTCCACCACCATCGCTCGGGCCGCATCGCTCATAATAATTTGCGGCGCCTCAAACGCCGAGGCGCCAAGCACCCGCACCGCATGGTAATGAGTTAGCACTAAATGTGAAATCGGTTTATCCGTCACCTCGCGAACCTTTTCGATCACTTTATTGGCCAATCTTGGTGTCGCCTGCGCTTCGATAATCATGACGCTGTCATCACCGATGATAACGCCGGAGTTGGGATCCCCCTCAGCAGTAAAGGCAAAGAGGCCGTCACCGACCTCGGTAAAGCTAATTTTTTTCTCTGACATATCGCCTTGTGACGCGAAGACTTTGCTCATAATAGTGGTTACCTTAAGGTTGATAAGGATCGTCGACAGCCGAGAGAACAGCCCCAGTACAATCGCCAAATCCAATAGTGTAGCCGTCCCCATGGGCGGCTCCAGTCAGCACGACGCTATCGCCATCCTCGAGAAAACTGCGACTCTCGCCGCTGTCTAATGCAATCGGTTCGGCACCGCCCCAACTAAGCTCGAGTAGGGCACCACGCTGATGTTTTTCGGCGCCTGAAATGGTTCCAGAACCAAGCAAATCGCCCGTTCGCATCGGACAGCCAGAACTGCTGTGATGGGCTAGTTGCTGAGCTGAGGAGTAGTACATTTCGCGGTAATTAGTGCGCGTGATGGTGGTCGCCGAGCGATCTGCAGGCGCGAGTTGAACCGCCAGATCGATGTCATAAAGCATAGGCGTGGTGTCGCGAAGATGTGCCAACAACGGAAATTCACGCTCGGGGGTAGCGCAGCGAAAGGGCTCCAACGCCGCTTTGGTAACGATCCACGGGCTGATGCTGGTGGCGGTTGCCTTGGCTTGAAACGGCCCCAGCGGCTGATATTCCCAAGCTTGAATATCCCTGGCGGACCAATCATTTAACAACACGTAGCCAAAAATCATTTGATCGGCGCGATCGATACCGACCGGCACGTCACTATCGACGCCGACGATGGCTCCCAGTTCCAACTCAAAATCGAAGCGTGCGCTCGGCGCAAATCGAGGCTTAGTGTCATTGGGACCCTTGAGTTGGCCCCAAGGACGGCGAATGTCGGTACCCGATACCACCACCGAAGACGCGCGCCCATTATAGCCGATCGGCATGTGTAGCCAGTTTGGCGGCAAGGCATTTTCGGCACCCCGAAACATCGTTCCGACATTGGTCGCATGATGCCTGCCAGCGTAAAAATCGGTGTACTCAGCGACCTCAAACGGCAGGTGCAGCGTCGCCGAAGAATGTGCCACCAGGAGGCATTCGAGTTCGCCTTGCGCGGTACTGGAGGCATCGAGAAGTTCCAACAAGCGCCCGCGCAAGTCATGCCAGACCCGATGGCCCTTAGCCATCAATTTGTTCCAGTGGGGCTGGTCAAACAACGCAGCGCCGCCGATATCTACGAGACCGGCCCGCTCGCAAGCGCGCAGATCGAGAATCATATCGCCGATGGCAACGCCGCAACGCGGTTCATCATCGGCTATCGAAAATACGCCACAGGGTAAATTATTCAGCGGAAACGAACAGTCCGGATGGTTCGCTGAGGTCACCCAGCTTTGCAACAATGTCATAGGAGCCTCCTGATGCTTAAGTTAGTCGTCAATATATTGAACCGTCATTTGGTACCCGGTGTACCATCAAATTTCTTTTCCAAGTCACGCCAACACCCGCTGTAGTCGTCCTGCAACGGCGCTTCCTCCGCGGCAAACCGGGTCAGGTGCTGGGGAAAGCGCGTTTCAAACATAAACGACAGGGTGTTTTCGAGCTTTTGTGGGGTTAATGCTTGCGTCGAAGCACCTTCAAAGGCATTTTTATCCGGCCCATGCGGGAGCATCATATTATGCAAACTCATACCGCCGGGCACAAAACCCTGAGGCTTTGCATCGTACTGACCACGGATATTACCCATCAGTTCCGACATCACATTGCGGTGGTACCAGGGCGGGCGAAAGGTGTCTTCGGCCACCAGCCAGCGATCACTGAACAGGACAAAGTCTATATTTGCCGTCCCCTCGATCCCCGACGGCGCAGTCAGCACGGTAAAAATGGACGGGTCCGGGTGATCGAATAAGACCGCGCCAATTGGGCAGTAACTGCTCAAGTCATACTTGTAGGGCGCATAGTTGCCGTGCCAAGCCACGACGTCTAACGGACTATGGTCAATCGCGGTTTGATAGAACTGGCCACACCACTTGACGGTCACCGTGGAGGCTATATCGCGGTCTTCAAATGCGGCTACCGGCACTTTAAAGTCGCGCCTATTGGCCATACAGTTGGCACCGATCGGGCCACGCTCAGGTAAATTGAATTTTTGGCCATAATTTTCACAGATAAAGCCCCGAGCAGGCCCCTCCAGTACTTCGACCCGATAGAGCAGTCCGCGCGGAATAATGCCAATCTCTGAAGGTGCTAGATCGATAATCCCAAGCTCAGTGACAAAGCGTAATCGGCCCTCTTGAGGCACCACTAAAAGCTCTGAATCGGCTGAATAAAAATACGCATCATGCATCGAATGGTTGACCAAATAAATGTGGCTCGCCATGCCAACCTGGGTGTTTATATCGCCTGCAGTGGTCATGGTGCGCATGCCGGTCAGCCACGTCAGCGCCTGCTCCGCATGCGGCAAGGGATCCCAACGATACTGGCCGAGACTAATGAAACTGTGGTCAATCCGCGGGGCGCTTTGCCAATAGGGCAATTCAACTCTCTCAAAAGCCTGCATGTGTTTGACCGAGGGCCGGATGCGGTAACACCAAGTGCGCTCGTTGCTGCCACTGGGAGCGGTAAAGGCGCTGCCTGAAAGTTGCTCCGCATAGAGCCCATAATTGCATTTTTGTGGGCTATTCCTGCCCTGTGGCAAGGCATCTGGTAGCGCCTCGGTCTGAAAGTCATTACAGAATCCAGACATGTAGCGCAATGGCGATTGCTGTGCGTCACTGGTGTCGATTGTCTGCGGTGAATCTGCCTGCTGGGTCATTCATTGAGCCTCGTTTCACGGGTTGATGTCGAAGACGGCAAAATAAATATTGTCTTTGAATGGGTTTCGCCTTAGTGTAATAGTTACTTATGTAACTAACAAGGCGCAAGCAACGGTTATGTCCGACTCCAACAATTTTGATCTGCAAGCATTTTTACCCTACCTGCTAAATCAGGCGGCCGAGGCGAGTAGCCTGTCGTTCCAACGCGTCTATCAAGAGCGCTACGGTATGCTACGCGGCGAGTGGCGGGTACTATTTCATCTCGGCATTTTTGGACAAATGACGGCGCGTGATATCGGCCTGCGGGGGAAAATACACAAAACCAAAATTAGCCGTGCGGTGCAAAAGTTGGCTGAGAAACGTTTTATCAAACGCCAGCGCAATGCCGACGACCGACGCCAAGAAACTTTGCAATTAACCGTCAGCGGTCGTGCTGCCTACCTCGAATTACGTAAAACGGCCGAGCACTACCAAACCGATCTGAGCGCAGAATTCAGTGCAGAAGAATTTGCCCTACTGCAAACTATGCTCAAGCGTCTAATAAAACCCTGCGCGCAATCGCCACAACAGCGCCCGTTGACCTGATCAGTCGCGCCAAATACCTCGATTGCCAATCACTCAAAATAGCGATTTGATGCGCCAAAGGTGTTTAGTACTTCGTTAGGCTGTAAAATGAATGCGCAGCAGATTTATTTCTTTCACAAAAAATCACCGGTGACATCCACATGCCCATCTATGCGATAGAAAATCTTATTCCCGTCGTCGCCGACAATGCCTTTATTCACCCTACGGCAGTGCTGATCGGCGACGTGATCATCGGCCCACAGTGCTATGTTGGCCCAAATGCCGTATTGCGCGGCGACTTCGGTCGTATCCACTTGCATCAGGGCAGTAATATTCAAGACAACTGCGTAATGCACAGTTTTCCCGGCCAAGACTGCACGGTCGAGACGAATGGTCATATCGGCCATGGCGCCATACTGCACGGTTGCCTGATAGGCACCAACAGCTTGGTCGGTATGCTAGCGGTAATAATGGATGGCGCGGTGATCGGCGAAGAGTCTCTGGTTGGCGCAACCGCTTTTGTTAAAACTGACTTTAGCTGCCCAGCGCGTAGCATGGTGACTGGAAATCCAGCCCAGATTCGGCGTCAACTCAGCGACAAAGAGGTTGCTTGGAAAACCCGCGGAACGGAGGAATACCAAGCATTAGCGCGCCGTAGTCTGGCAACTTTGCGCACCGTCAAACCATTGACTGAAGCGCAAGCCGATCGCCCACGTTTCACCCATAGCACTCATCAGCCAAAGCGCTCATCGGCCAAAGAACCCAACACAGAATCTTAACGGCAGTCGCCTCCTTTGACGAACAGTATGGCTAGCGCCGAACGGCTGTTCTGATAATTAAGGGTCGCCACCCAATAGATTAAATTCCAGCTCTGCGACGCGCTTAAAAAACGTTGCATATAAAGCAAAAAATCAGCGGTGTTGACACCCAAACAAAAAGTCCACCGCCATTGACGGTATTATCCCTCGGCGTGCTCCAGCGCCAAACCTGTGCGCGACCCATTCGCGCGGTTAAGCTGCTGGCATACCCAGTGGCCCACCGCGATCAATCGATGCAAATCGACACCGTGCTCGATCCCGGCGCCATCGAGCATATACACCAGATCCTCGGTGGCGACATTGCCCGAAGCGCCTTTCGCATAGGGACAACCACCGAGACCCGCTACCGAACTATCGATCACCGCAATGCCCATCTGCAGCGCAATCAGTATGTTGGCCAGCGCCTGGCCATAGGTATCGTGGAAATGCACCGCGAGCTTGTCAACCGGTATTGAGTGCGCTAGGTGGGCCAGCAGCGCCTCTGTCGAGGCGGCGGTTCCGACCCCTATGGTGTCGCCCAAAGAAACCTCGTAGCAGCCCATCGCCAGCAGTTGTTCGGTCACCGAAAGCACCGCATCAGCGCTGACGACGCCGTCATAGGGGCAACCTAACACGCATGATAGATAGCCGCGCACTTGGATACCGCTCGCCTGTGCCTGCGCCACCACTGGCGCAAAGCGCTGCAGGCTCTGAGCAATCGAGCAATTGATATTTTTCTGGCTAAAACTTTCCGATGCGGCTGCAAACACCGCAACCTCGCCAACACCGCAGGCGGTCGCCCGTTGCAACCCCTGCATATTTGGCGTCAGCGCTGCATAAGTGGTCTCGTTTGATCGCACCAAACGTTCAAAAACCTGATCGCTACCGGCCATCTGTGGCACCCATTTCGGGCTCACAAAACTGCCGACCTCGATATAACCCAGCCCGGCAGCGACCAATCGATCCACCAATTCGACCCGCGTCGCCACCGACAAAGCTGCAATTTCATTTTGCAGGCCATCGCGAGGACCGACCTCGACGATCCGCACAGATTTTGGATAGCTCATTAGGTCGGCTCAAACATCAGTAAAATCTCGCCACCCTCGACGCGATCACCCTCGATAAAATAAAATTCACGCACAGCCCCGTCGCAAGGCGCGACCATCGCGTGTTCCATTTTCATGGCCTCTATCACCAACAATGTATCGCCGGCCTTGACCGCCGCGCCAGGCTCACACAGCAACGAGATTAGCGTGCCATTCATCGGCGCATTAAACGACTCGGTAGTCGCCGCGGCCCGATCGCAGCCAAAATCTGGCGGCACCTCGGCGCAGCGAAAAAAACCGTCTGGAGTGAGCAAATCGAAGCCGGCGGCGGTGGTGATCGATTGCGCCGGCGTCAGATCAATGGCCTCGGCGACCGCAACACTGCGTTGCTGACCCTGCACCTGAACTTGTAATGGCGGCTCGGGCAGTCCCCAACCACAGGTTGAATACCACGGCGAGTTGGGTTCCCATGAACGCTCTGCGGCACGACGTGACTGCTCCGCACGCCGTCTTATCAGCACTGCAGCGGCAAGTGGCGCGGCGTAGTCGATGTCTAGCGAGCGACGGCGAAAAATTTCATCGCTGTGCTGATCTATAAAGCCGGTATTAACCTCGCCGGCGCGGAATGCCCGACTACTAGCGAGGTTGTAAAGAAAGCCGACGTTGGTGCTCACGCCGCCGACGCGGTAATCGCCAAGCGCGCGCTGCAAACGCGCCAGCGCCCGTTCGCGATCACTGTCCCAAACGATTAGTTTGGCGATCATCGGATCGTAGTAGATACTCACTTCGTCGCCTTCGACAACCCCGCTATCGATCCGCACATGAGGGCTCTCGGTGGGCGTCAACAATTGCTCTAGGCGACCACTAGCGGGCATAAAGTCGCGCTCTGGGTCCTCGGCGTAAATACGCGCCTCAAAGGCGTGGCCATCGATCTGTAAATCCTGTTGCGCGCAGGGTAACGGCTCACCCGCCGCCACCCGCAATTGCCATTCGACCAAGTCCTGGCCGGTGATCATTTCGGTCACCGGATGTTCGACCTGCAGACGGGTGTTCATTTCCATAAAAAAGAATGCCCCCCGCTGATCGAGTAAAAACTCCACGGTGCCGGCTCCGCGATAGTCGATCGCCCGCGCCGCAGCAATCGCCGCCGCGCCCATGCGCTCGCGTATATCGGCTGCAAGGCCCGGCGCTGGCGCCTCCTCGATGACCTTTTGATGGCGCCGCTGCACCGAACAATCGCGCTCAAAAAGATGTACAGCGCCGTCCTGCGCATCGCAGAATACCTGAATTTCTATGTGCCGCGGTTGCATGAGGTATTTTTCGATGAGCATACGGTTGTCGTTAAAACTCGCCTGCGCCTCGCGCATGGCTGACGCCAATGCAGCGTCGAACTCGCCCTCATCGACAACCGTGCGCATGCCCTTGCCGCCGCCGCCGGCAGCCGCCTTGAGGAGTACCGGATAGCCAATCTCGGCCGCGGCGCGTTTTAGCACTTCGGGATCTTGGTCGTCACCGTGATAACCCGGTACTGTGGCAACGTCGGCCGCCGCCATCAGTGTCTTAGCGGTCGACTTACAGCCCATGGCGGCGATCGCCTCCGCCGGTGGGCCGATAAATACCAAACCAGCCGCCGCGCAGCGACCGCACAAATCGGCATTTTCAGAGAGAAACCCATAGCCCGGGTGAATCGCCTCGGCACCGGACTCGAGCGCCGCCTGAATTATTTTATCAACCACCAGATAAGAATCCCGCGCCGGCGAAGGACCTATGTAAAAGGATTCATCGGCTATTGCAACATGCTGGGCATGGCGGTCGGCGTCGCTATAGACGGCGACGGTCGTAATGCCCATCGATCGAGCGGTGCGAATAATGCGGCAGGCAATCTCGCCGCGATTGGCAATCAGTATTTTGTTAAACATCGCCACCATTACTCCCCACGCCAGTCGGGTCGGCGCTTTTCTAAAAATGCCGCGAGACCCTCGCGACCCTGTTGGCTAACGCGAATATCGGCAATGGTGGAGCAGGTCTCAGCGATCAACTCGCCATCGATCAGCCTGCCACTCAAGTCGCCCACCAACTGCTTGGCGGCCATCACCGCCTCGGGGCCATTAGCCAACAACGCATCGACCATCGCATCGACCTGACGATCCAACTCATCGCTATCGACGACCTCGCTGACCAACCCCAACTGCGCCGCCCGCTGCGCATCGAAAGGCTCAGCGGTGGTGAAATAACGCCGCGCCGCCCGCTCGCCGATAGCGGCCACTACATAGGGGCCGATGGTTGCAGGTATTAATCCGATCTTGACCTCACTCAGACAAAAGCGAGCAGAACGTGCCGCCACTGCCATATCGCAACAGCTTACAAGGCCCACAGCACCGCCATAAGCGGCGCCCTGCACTCGCGCTATGGTCGGCTGCGGCACCTGCGACAGGTTGGCCAGCATGTTCGCCAAGGCCTCGGCATCGCGCAAATTTTCAGCGTGGCTGTACTCGGCCATGCGCGCCATCCAAGCGAGATCAGCGCCGGCAGAAAAGCTCTTACCACGGGACGCCAAAACCATCACCCGAACGCCTGTATCGGCGGCGATCGCCGTAAATGCCGCGTTCAATTGCTCGATGCTGTGGTCGTCAAAAGCGTTATGTTTGGTTGGATTATTCAACCAAACTGTGGCCACGCCGCGGCTGTCGGTTATCCAGGTGACTTTGTCCATCGTTGTGCTCAACTCCTGTGAAACTGGTATTAATCGGTGCCGCTATTGAGTCTGTGCACGCTATTCCCATGGGCCTATTCTCAATGGCCTATTCTCAATGGCCTATTTTCGACAACCTATCCTAGACAACTCACCGCTGAAAACCTTGCAGTGCAAACCTAGCGTTAAAAATATGGCTGTGACACGCGCCATCCACCGCGTGCCGCGCGATCCAGTGCATCCATCACATTCTGAAAATACCAAACTTGGTCTCGCCGATCGGTCGGTTATAACTCGCCGAAATCGCCAAACCCAAAACCATGCGGGTGTCGGCGGGGTCGATCACACCATCGTCCCAAAGCCGCGCCGAGGCATAGTAAGGGTGTCCCTGATGCTCGTAGTCGTCGACGATCGGCCGCCTGAAAAGCGCCTCTTGTTCGGTGCTCCATTGGTTACCATCGCGCTCGTGTTTGTCGCGCGTTACCTGCGCCAAAACCGCCGCTGCCTGCTCGCCGCCCATCACCGAAATACGCGCGTTGGGCCACATAAATAAAAATCGTGGATCATAGGCACGACCGCACATGCCGTAATTGCCAGCGCCAAACGAGCCGCCGATCAACAGCGTAAACTTGGGTACATTGGCGGTCGCTACTGCGGTCACCATCTTCGCGCCATGCTTGGCAATACCGGAGTTTTCGTATTGCTTACCAACCATAAAACCGCTGATGTTTTGTAAAAACACCAGTGGGATTTTGCGCTGCGCGCAGAGTTCGACAAAGTGCGCGCCCTTCTGCGCCGACTCGCCAAACAGAATGCCGTTATTGGCGACAATGCCCACTGGATAACCCAAGATGCGCGCAAACCCACACACCAAAGTGGTGCCGAAGAGAGCCTTAAATTCGTCCAGTTCAGAGCCATCGACGATCCGCGTGATCACCTCGCGCACATCGTAGGCGACCCGCGCATCGGCCGGCACCACGCCGTATATTTCACGCGGCGAGTAGAGCGGTTCGCGCGCCTCGCGGATGTCGCCCTGCGCAACCTTTACCCGATTGAGACGGGCGACGGCGCGGCGCACCAAATCCAGCGCATGTCTGTCATTGTTAGCGAGGTGATCAGCCACGCCCGAGGTTCGGCAGTGGACGTCGGCGCCGCCCAGTTCCTCGGCGCTAACCACTTCGCCGGTGGCCGCCTTTACCAGCGGTGGTCCTGCGAGAAAAATCGTGCCCTGCTCGGCAACGATAATCGACTCGTCGGCCATGGCAGGCACATAGGCCCCTCCGGCGGTACACGAACCCATCACTGCAGCGATCTGCGGTATATTTTGCGCCGACATATTGGCTTGATTAAAGAAAATGCGACCAAAGTGCTCGCGGTCGGGAAACACCTCATCCTGACGCGGCAGGTTGGCCCCGCCCGAATCAACCAGATAAATACAAGGTAGGTGATTTTCGGCGGCGATGGCCTGAGCGCGCAGGTGTTTTTTTACCGTCAGTGGGTAATAACTGCCGCCCTTGACGGTGGCATCATTAGCGACGATCAGACATTCCAACCCGCTCACTCGACCAATGCCGGTGATGATACCCGCCGCCGGCACGTCTTCGCCATAGACCTGATGGGCTGCCAGCGCCGAAAATTCTAAAAACGGCGAACCCGGATCGAGCAGCGCTCGAATCCGCTGCCGCACCAGTAACTTGCCGCGACCGACGTGCCGTTCGCACGCGGCGGTGCCACCACCGCGAGCGATCGCTTCGAGGGTGCTGCGCAAATCATCGACTCGCGTTGCCATTGCCGCGGTGTTGGCGGCGAATTCGCCGCTGCGGGTATTCAGTTTGGATTGAATAATGGTCATGGGCGACTCGCTATGCGCTCTGGGTAAATAGTTCACGGCCAATCAGCATTCGCCGCACCTCGGACGTTCCCGCACCGATTTCATAGAGCTTGGCATCGCGCAACAGACGACCGGCGGCATAGTCATTGGTATAGCCGTTACCACCGAGCGCCTGAATCGCCTGGAGAGCCATTTGCGTGGCCTTTTCGGCGGTGTATAGAATCACCGCCGCCGCGTCTTTGCGCGAGTCCTGACCGAGATCGCAAGCCCGCGCTACGGCGTACAGGTAGGCACGCGAGGCATTCAACTCGGTATACATATCGGCGATCTTACCCTGCATCAACTGAAACTCGCCAATCGCTTGGCCAAATTGCTGGCGCTGATGCACGTAGGGTAAGACCGTGTCTAGGCAAGCCTGCATGATGCCTACCGGCCCACCGGAAAGTACCGTGCGCTCGTAATCGAGACCCGACATAAGCACCGCCACGCCACGCCCCTCGCCGCCGAGGACATTGTCTAGCGGCACCTGGCAGTCCTGAAAAACCAACTCGCACGTATTGGAGCCGCGCATGCCGAGTTTGTCGAGCTTTGGGCTGCGCGAAAATCCCGCGGTATTGCGCTCGACAATTAATGCAGTAATCCCCTTGGATCCCGCAGAACTGTCGGTTTTGGCGTAAATAATATAGGTATCGGCATCCGGGCCATTGGTAATCCACATCTTGTTGCCGTTCAACACATAGTGATTCCCCTGACGCCGCGCGCTGAGTTGCATACTGACAACGTCGGAACCGGCGTTCGGTTCGCTCATCGCCAGCGCGCCGATATGTTCGCCGGAGCAGAGCTTGGGCAGATAGCGTATTTTTTGCGCTTCGCTGCCATTTTTGTACAACTGATTGACGCATAAGTTAGCGTGAGCGCCATACGATAAGCCGACCGATGCCGAGGCGCGAGAAATCTCCTCCATGGCCACTGCGTGAGCCAAATAGCCCATATTTGAGCCACCGTATTGCTCGCTGACGGTAATGCCGAGCAAGCCCATATCACCCAGTTTTCGCCACAGATCAGAAGGGAAATCGTTGCTCTGATCTATGGCACTGGCGCGCGGCGCGATTTCTGCCGCGCAGAACTGGAATACCGCGTCGCGGAGCATGTCGATATCGCTACCAAGATTAAAATTTAAACTGGGATAAGAAGTATTCATGAATGATCTGTCCGGTTGGATTTTAGCGCGTCGATACAGTCGGCTTCGGCCTGATTGAGGTCTTTTAACAGGCTGCCTATATCGTCGAGCTGTTGGGTTAATTGCAGGCGTTGGACTTGAATGGCGGTAATTAATTTTTTTAGCTGATCGATATTGCTTTTACCCGGTTCGTACATGTCGATTATCTCGCGAGAGTCCTCTAGCGACAGGCCGAGACGCTTACCCCGCAAAATCAGTTTTAGCCGCGTGCGATCGGCAGGACTATAGATGCGCGTCTGGCCGCGACGCCTCGGCGCCACCAACCCACGCTCCTCGTAGTGACGAATGGTGCGCGTGGTCACCTGAAACTCTTTGGAAAGTTGCGAAATGCTGTACTCGCGCATAAAACACCGTAGCTAAATAGCCTGAACGAGGAACCAGTATAATATGACCTTTACGTCAACGTAAAGTATTGATGGCTGCGTTTGTTTGAAACCACCCCATTTCTGGAAGTATGCCGTGGTGTGAGGTGACCTTATCAACAAGGTCGATAAGTTTGTCTATTACGCCGTTTATTACCAGGCCTGCGAAATCTTTTGGCATCATCAAACCGATACGTTGCACAGCAATTGGAACGCTCCGGCAGATCTGTTTCGCTACTCGATTGGGGTATTTGAGCGCGCAACCTCTTGCTCTTCGCGACGCACCGCACGCAACGGCGTATCGCGCAGATAGATAAAAGACGCCAGTACAAAGGTCAATCCTTCGGCCACCGGCAACGCGGCGATAAACCGGTAGTCGTTCAAAACACTGTACGACAGGGTCAATAGAGCGGCCGGCAGAATCAGGCTGCGACTAATCGAAATCAAACCCGACTGAAACGGCCGATGGATGGCGGTCAGATAACCGCATATCAACATATTGACACCGGCGAATAGAAACAGCGGCCAGACCAAGCCGACAAAGGTCATCGCGAGTTGCAGCGTATCACTGCCCTGCCCTACCCGGTGATCGATAAACAGTCCAATCAATGGCTCACTGGCGCTCAACAACACAGCGATACACAGAGCGCCGACCAGACCGACCGCGACCAGCGCGGTTTTCAAAAATGCGCGTATCCGCTCGGGATTACGCGCGCCGAAATTTTGTGAGACCATCACCTGAATGCTATCGGATATGGCAAAAAAAGCCATAAAACCCACCATTAACATGTAGTTGACCACGGTGATCGCGGCGACGCCTTCCACCCCCGCACGCTGAATCAACATCCAGTTAAAGATCAACGCGATAATTCCGCCCGACACCTCATTAATAAATTCAGACAAGCCGTTATAGGCCGCGCGCAACACCTCCATCCAGTCTTTTTGCCGCCAGGCAAAGCGCAGCACCCGTTTGTGCTTTAAAAAATAGCTAAGCAATACCACCATCGACGCCACCTGCGATAATCCGGTGGCAATTGCTGCGCCTACCAAACCCCAGTCATAGACAGCAATAAAGAGATAATCGAGGGCGATATTGAGCGCTGCGCCGACACCCAGAGCCGCGGCCGCCAGATTGGGCGAGTCATCGAGGCGAACAAAAAAGTACAGCGCGATGGTGATAAATTGTGGCAGTAAAAACGGCGCAGCGATCCGGTAGTACTCGCTCATCACCGGGAATAAGTCGGCGCTAGCGCCGAGTCCGGCAAACAACTGGCGCTCAAATAGCAGCGCCATTGCGATCGCCAAAAAGCCATAAAACACCATGAATATGAGTGTCTTACTAAAGATCGCTGAGGCCGCCGGAATATTCTTTTCGCCGAGATACTTACCACCGCGCACCGACGCGCCGACGCCCACCATAATGCAAATACCAAAGCTCAACGTCAGGATTGGGATGATCAGGTTGACCGCGGCCAGCGCGGTAACGCCAACGTAGTTGCCGATAAAAATACCATCCACCAGCGACCCCGAGGTCATGGCCAGCAGGCCGATCAATGACGGCAGCAGATACTTGATAAAGGTCGGCACAATAGCGCCATCCAGAGCCCGGTTGTGCTCTGCACTATCGCCGTTCATACAACAGACCTACCTAGATTAATACCAGCGGATGGGGAGCACTCGCCGTTGCGGGGCAGTTCTGGGCAACACAACTGCGGTATAGACCATCAACATACCCGTCGCGGCGACGGACGGCAATCAGTTTTTAGCCAAACTGACGATCAACTGCGGTGATAGGCAGAATCACCGCAGTGATGACGGGCAAAGCCCATTGCTTGATCGGCATAGCGCAAGCCCAATCTCTAAGGTTGAATCACGCGATTTAAGCCGCCGGCGGTGAATTGCTCAAATAAATAAGCTCAAATTAAGAGACTCAACTGAAGAAGCTCGGATTAAGAGGCTCGGATTAAGAGGCTCGAATTAAGAAGCTCGGATTAAGAGGCTCGAATCAAGAGGCTCGAATCAAGAAGCTCGAATCAAGAGGCTCGAATTAAACGCTCTGCACTAAAAGAGAGCCTATCAACGGCGAGCGCTATGCAATCATAGGCGGCACCGCCGTGGTCAATCGTCGACCATGAGCCATGGGCATGGGTATGGGTAATCTAAAATAACGCAACCTCGACCCGGGCATACATGGGCCTTACCCCTTACCCCTTACCCCTTACCCCTTACCCCTTACCCCAAGCCCAAAAACAGGCTTGCCATCCCAAAGTGACTTTACCAAGGCTTGCGGCTCTCTCGGTGCGCTAAAAACACAAAAGGAGATCGGCAACAAAGCCCAAACAGCGAAAGTAAAAGCGATAATTTCGCCTGTATCTAAGCGCCACCATCGCCCAACTGCAAGCTTCATCGATATCCCGATGGAGCCATCCTGGTTAACACCAAACACCCCGGTGTGCAGTGTGCCCGAGGTGTTCAAGCTCCAGACGCCTACTCGGCGCTCTTGCCACCCACGGGTTGAGCGGCCCAGACTTGCGGAATATCGCACTGCGCGATGTCGCCGTAGGTTGCGTTGAGCACCTGTCCGGTTCCCGCATTCATCATATCCACCGCCTTACCGCGGTCGGCCAAGGAACTCGTCAAATAGACGTTCACAAAGTCGGCAGTGCTCGCGCGCGGCCAACCTGCACCAGGCAACCAGCGATAAATACCACCCGGCATACCGACTTCATCGAGGTGTGCATTCCATTTCTTATCCGCCACCGCAAGATCGACAAAACCCTTGCCGTCGTTGAACTCGCAGGACCACACCGTCAAGAAACCTGCACCACCGGCGTCAGCCATTGGCCGGACGTCGACGCTGGTGGCGTAACCGTGCCAATCACAGGGTGCAACAGCATCAAATTTTTTCGCCAACTTGGCCCCACTACCCATCCATTCGTCATTGATCACACCCATGCTGTGATGGTCTTTGGTAATCCCTAGCCAGATCGTATCAAAGCCAAAGTCTGCCTTGTTGGCTGCCGCTGGGGTCAGCATGTAACCGCGATAAGCCACGCTGAAATTACTCTCAGCCCAAGCATCCCATTGCTTGGCGACCTTTAATAGATCTTCGCTGTCCCTACCTTCGGCATAGCTGCAGCCATAAATTTCCAGCGCCGCAGTATTCGGTCGAGCATGATGATCTGCCGCCACGCCTAGGGCGGTTACAAGTGCCGCTGTACCGATCAGTATCAGTCCAATTGTGTTTTTCATAGTGTTGCCCTCGTTGATTAGTTGGTTCGTTTATAACAGTGCTAAAACCACTTTTCTTCAGCCAATCCGCCAAAGAAATCTATTCATTAATAAATAATAACCGACGGCTATAACGATTAATAGTGGAAGAAACCTGTTTAACCAGCATTTGTGCGATTATTGAAAAAATACAACGCATGATGTTATAGCCGCCGCACTCTTTGGGCGTTTTTGAGAGACTCAACACTAGCTCAAGACTGCGCTGGCTTGCTAACGCTGATGATTGCGCGCCGCCAGTGACGCGTCGATGCCGGCGCGCCCGTCGGACGCCGATATACCGACAGCATGGGTGAACTTATCGCTGCTGAGTACCGAATAAGCAGGCCACTGTGGGGCCGTTGGGTAGTCCGTCGTAGCTACTGCGGCCACCTGTTTCGCTAGCGACCAACCCCGCGCTTGGCCGCGGATAAAAATTGCCGAGGCAAACTCGTACCGCGATCAGGCTCTATCGCCAGCGTCAATGCATCGATTCCATTGGCGCAGATAATGGCGTGCTTCATGCCCACATAGTCTGCCAATTGCTGACCGAGTTCGCCGACCTCGGCGCCCTAAATATATTAGCCATGATCGAGTACGGCTTGAATTCGAGCAGCAATTTTAGCCTTTAAGTGCTGATACTGGGTCGCTAAATCAATAAACTGATTAGTTAGCCCAACGCGGTTGGCTCTAAAGCTTACGGCAAATACCATCGACTAGCCTGTAGAGATCACCCCTCGATCGACCAGCTTACTAGAGCCAATATCTGGGCAGTTTTCTTTAAAAGTAATGCCCAATACCCGGATGCGCGCGGTCGACACGGTAACAATACAAAACTGATAATCTTTTAATTCGTCAATTAAAGAAGAAAAACTGAGTCCGTTGGCTTGAGATAAACCCTCACCTATGGCCTCGCGCATGCTATCGGTGCCTTTTTTAAGCTCGGTAATACGCTCGGATATCAAAACCGACCGTGCCGCGCCTCACGCCAAACGCCACCGCCACCGCCACCGCCAATGAAAGCTCTAAATAACCGAGACCGATAATTGCGATTTTTGCCGAATCTAACGTTGCTAAGCACTTCATTTTCCGTTCTAAAATACGCTACCACCCGAATCCATGCACCCATTGACTCATGCACCCATGCACCCATGCACCCATGCACCCATGCATTGTCAAAGGTCAAAGGTCAAAGGACAAAGGTCATAGGTCATAGGCCCGTCTAATCTCGTCAAAATCAGCGTCGCTCAGCCTCGGCCCAAACTGTTGGACAACCCTAGATGCGCAATAATTGGCAAAATCTAGTGCCCACTGCGTCTTTCGACCTGAGGTGACAGCATACAGAAATGCTCCGGCAAACATGTCGCCCGCGCCATTGGTGTCAATTGCATTAACTGCAATGCCGTGCGTTGTATGCGTATTGTTGCCATCAAAAAACAGCGCGCCTTGAGCGCCGTTAGTGATCACGAACGTCGAGGCATATTTTGCCAGTGCCGCCGTCGCGCCATCGATGCTGGCTGCACCCGTAAACGTCAGCGCCTCCTGAATATTACAAAACAGCATGTCGATTCCCGAACCGATAATTTGACGCAAACTGCCGCCAAACAATTCGACGACAAAGGGGTCGGACAGACTTACTGCCACTCTAACGCCATTCTCTCTGGCCATATC
The DNA here is from genome assembly GCA_937920185.1 of uncultured Cellvibrionales bacterium. Classification (GTDB taxonomy): domain Bacteria; phylum Pseudomonadota; class Gammaproteobacteria; order Pseudomonadales; family Porticoccaceae; genus TMED48. Next base: position 26,967 of record CALGJN010000393.1, read on the forward strand.
AACCAAGCTTTCAGCCATCTCTGCGCGCCGTTGATCGGTGACTAAATAGCCTTCTAAATACAACCATTGTGATGTCGCCAGCGCGCTCTGATCGATCTCTCGCATAGACAGATCCTCGCTGACGCCTAAAAATGTATTCATGGTGCGCTCGGCATCACTGCTCACCATCACTAAACATTTACCGGTTACCCCCGATTCGGGCGAGGCGCTTTGGAATGTCACACCGCAGGCCATCAGATCGTCAGCGTATAGCTCACCATCGTTATCCCGCGCTACCTTGCCACTAAAAAAAGTCTTCGCCCCAAGCTGACTTGCAGCCACCATCGAGTTGCACACCGAACCACCGCATTTACGAATGATGTTCGATGAGTCCGATGATAACAGCGACAGCAGCTCCGCTTGGCGTGGTTGATCAACCAGAGTCATCACGCCTTTTTTAATCTCTGCGGTCGATAAAAATTCGTCTTCCACAGCAACTTCGGTATCGACCAATGCCGCCCCAACCCCATAAATTGCATATTTTTTCAACTTGCGTTCCCCATTTTTATGCGCAGTCAACTGAACTTTGCTTCGCGTAGCCATATTATCTAAAGCAGATCCACGATGGCTGGCTCAACTCTTCTTTTATCTGTGAAATTTATTCGCGCAAAGCATCGCACTATAGCTGCTTTTTCGCCAAAAACCGCGCGGTAATACCACTCTTCTCAGCGAGCCCGCCGGGCGTCAGTAAATATGCATAACGCCACTTTCGGCTCGAGCGTTTAAAATTTCTAAACTTTATCCAGCCGACATCAATTAAGCTGCGAACTGACTCGCGGGGCTTACCAAGACCCACGCCCAACGCAGTAAACACCCGTCTGCTGCGTTAAATCTGGTCGCTCCTAAAGCAGTTTGAGCGGGCGATATTCTAATGCTTGTTTGACCTCACCTCACCTCACCTCACCTCACCTCACCTCACCTCACCTCACAAAAAGTCTAGCTGAGTCTGGTTGTTATTCACACAACCATTATGGCCTTCACAGAATGAACGAGATAGCCCAGCAGTGAAGTACTACAAAGTCGTAAATTGCAGTACCGAGTAGCGTCAAAAACAGTGTCGTTGTGATTGATGGCAAAGGCGCGCTGTACACATCAATGTTAGAAAAAGCGGCCCTAACTAACCTCCAGGCGCTGTTTGAGGTACCCGACGACCGAATCCAGTCAGGTAATAGGTCAAAAAATAGACACAGAGTTGAATCATAAAAACAATTACCCATTGTTCGCTCGTTACCGGCCACCATTCATATAGATAACCGATTAACGCGATGCCCGAGGTAGCCAAAACAATCAGTACACCGGTAATGGAGTTCGCCATAGTCTTCGAGCGAAACCAGAGCTGGCAGTGATAATGCAATCGATTGTGCAAGTGATCGTTATCGGGAAGAAAAACCGACCGGCCCTGTATGCGTCGACGTGCCAGACTCACCAGAATATCAAGACACGGATAAGCAAGCATAACCGCAAGATAAGACGCAGAAAAAATACCCTCACTGAACAGGAATAGACCCGAAAGAGCCAAAGCCGCACCCAAACCATAGGCGCCGGCATCACCCAAGAAAAGGCGCCCAGAAATTAAGTTAAAAATGGTAAACAGCGCACAACTCGTCATCAGGGTGGCATAGACAAAACCGCCTGTTTCCATATAAAAAACGCTAAAGCAGATCGTCAAAACACCCGGAATTAAACCATTTGCACCATCCGCCATATTGATGGCGTTGATAAATCCTACGCAGAACACAGCGGTCAAAGCCCAACCTATAATCGGCAGCGCCATCAACTCGCTGATTATCTGCACGCCAATATCGACGGGAATCAAAAAAGGCCATAGTCCTATCACCAAAGCAAAAATAAGCGTCTTACAGCACAAACGAAACATCGGCGTTAAATAATTATTGCGTAGATCTTCGACCAGACCCAATGCCGCACAAGCAATGACACCCAACCAGCCAAACCAGTAGATACCATAAAGCCGATCATAACCCTTCGACAACCCAGTATAGGTGCCGGCCAGAATCAAGCCAAAAATACAGATAAAAATCGACGCTCCGCCAAGTCTAGAGGCATTCGTCTGGGAGATTCCATGCTTATCACCAGCGTCTTTAGCGTATCTCTGTCGTGCCATCCACTGGAACAACAGCATAATAAGCAAACCGGAAAAACCAAAAAAGATCACCGCCAAAACTATGGTGGCGGCGAGTTTCATCAGATCTTTTTCGGACAGCACAAACACATTATTCATAACCAACGTCCACAACACAAAATGATGCTAGAGTTTACTTAGTTCCGAACTAAAGACGACTGCCTGATGCGCAACTCAAGCAGCCATGACTATCCTACAGCGGCCCTTATGACGCAGTGTTTTTCTGGCTGAAATTAACCACCAAAACTGCCATGACGGCAAGCATGCCAGCCAAAAGGGTTGCCAGCACGCAGATTAATGCTCGTTTCGGTTGCGATTTCTCCTCGGGCACCATGCTCGGACTAACCGCAACGAACACATACTCCGGGCTCGCTTCTGCGAGCATCTTGCTTTTAATTTGCTCTTGGATGATGGTATAAAATATCTCTTTCATTTCAGCAATTGAGGTTTTTTCGATCTGCTCCTGCAAAAACTCAATATTGCTCGCCACTCTTTTAATTTGTCGATCCTGCATATAACGATTAACCGCGTCAACATACATATCGACCCAGGCCTTGGCTAACCTAGGGGAGTAGTACTCGATGGAAACGGAGACTAAATCGGTCTTTTTGTCCTCGACGACCGACAATTTTTCTAAAAACTCTTCATAAAGTTCCCAGCTACTCGGGGGCCGAAAACCGCCGTTATCCTCGTCGTCAATCACCCATCGCTGCTCAGCTTGATCAAACAAGGCGCCATTATATTGAAGGCGATTAGAGCGACTATCCCAACTCTCGACGGCGTAAACCTCAGCGGTTAAATCATTTTCATTGATAAAGCGTTCAATAAAACTCCATGATTGCATAATTTCTTGCGCGATCTGAGACTCATTAACCCCTCCACCGCCGACGCTGACACCCGCCAGTGAGGCTAAACCACCCAGTTGACCGAGTGCTCCCGACAATCCCCCCGATTGCTGCTGCGCCGGAGCCAAAACAACAACCGCCTTGTATTGATTGGGAATGGACACCGCATACCATACCGACAGCAGCCCACAGAGCAGGGTAAATGCCACAATCGGTATCTTTGCCGCCCACAGCACGCCGAAAAGCTCGCGCAAATCAATCTCATCATCGTAGTAGGGGACGAGGGCAGGTGCGCCTTGGAATGCATCATTTTTATCCATCTGCGGCCCCATCATCGCGTCGCCGCAGCTATCGAGGCCAATCCGGCGGTACTATTAAATACGATCTGGGTAATTTCGCGCCACAGCTTGATGTTGTTGGTGTAATCCGAATCGATGGGCACAACGATGGTATCACCAGGGTCGAGCGCAACATTCGCGGTAAAGCGCACCCAACTGCTTTTTTGACGGAGAACTGAACCGTCTGATTTAACTATGTATAGTTCTTTATCATCGGCTCGAGCGGTCATGCCCGCTGAAAGCCCAATATAATCGTTCAGATCGAGATCCTGCTGAAAACTGTGGGTTCCAGGTCGGCGAATTTGTCCGACCACGGTCACCGTGGAGATGCGCGGCGGGACCATCACTTTATCGCCATCCTCGAGTGGTATATTAGCCAACCGATCACCGGCAAGCGCCGCGTCAACGTCGACCAAAAGCCGGCCGGCGCCGACAAACTTATCCAGTTTGTCCGCTACCGAGGTGACCTCTTGGATATCGATCTGCTTCTCTTCCTTAGTTAATTGTGACGCCGCAAAATCCCGCACGATAGATTGCGCAAACTCTTTCGCTCTTAGGGTCTCAAGCGCCGCAACTGACTTCCGAGTAAACACTGTGCCCGACGAGAAGGCGTCCTCGTTTAGACCCCCAGCGCGCTGAATAACGCTAGAGAGGGTTTCACCCTTTTGAATGCGGTAGGTGCCGGGAAACTTGACCTCGCCCTCGACAACCACCTGTTCGTTTGGATTCCATCGTTGTATCGCTCGGATATGCAGGTGGTCTCTGGAAGTAAGTCGCATAGATCTGTTGTCTTGCTGCTCGAGGTCGAGTTCGACATAGCGACTGAACACCACGTCGTCATTGCCTAGATAGAGACTGCGCAATTCTGCTGCTTTCAGATACACCCGATCTTCCAAACCGCCGGCTGCAGCGATCAGCTTCACCGCGCTAAAATTGTTAGTCACCGGAAAAGTACCCGGTGATTTTACCGCTCCCGAAATCGATGCGGTTTGCACCGGCTCACCCGCGCGAGCTTGCGATTGAAGTTTGTCGATGATCGGAGTCAACAAGACATCGCGCTGCACCGCGGCAACTTCTTTCAACAAATCGGATGCAAGCTCGTCTCGCGACAATTGCAAATCTTCAGTGCCATCGCTTTGTAACGAAGAAAGATCGGTTATATTGGCTATACCAAAAACGACAATCTTGTCCCGCGGTTGGGTTTCGATATCCTCATCCGATCCTTTATTGATGATCGCCGAAGCTAAATCGATCTGTAACACTTCGATATCGAGACGCTGATTTTTCTGCCTAACGACCAGGCAATAGCCGAGATCGGCATAATTTTTTAAATCGCCGTCGACCGACCTCAATAAGTCTGAAATGCGTTGCCCCTCAACCCAACCGTAAACACCCGGCCGCACCACAGCGCCCTCGATAGTCACAGCATTCTTAAGATTGGTGGTGCTTACCGGCACACTTACCAAATCGCCATTTTTCAACATGGTGGGCTCGTTGTCGCTCGTCGATAGATCGATATTTATAACTTCTGGCAGCGCCCGATTAATTGCTTTACTAACCACCGAAACACCGGCCGCATAAGCATCTTGGTGAAAACCTCCAGCCATTTTTACCGAATCCATGACCGTTTCAGGAACCTTAAATTCGTAGATCATAGGTCGCTTGACCGCGCCGTGAACCGTCACAATACCATCGTATGGCGGAACAAAAACAACATCGCCAGATTGCAATCGCGAATCGCCCGAAGCGTCTCCCTTCATGAGCAAACTGTATGCGTCAAACGTTGCCGCCACGCGGCCTCTGCGTTTAACTTGGATGTTCCGCAGTGAGCCAATTTCGCTGACGCCGCCCGCTTGAAAGAGCGCCTGCGTTACCGTGGTCAAGGCCGACACCGAGTAGGCGCCCGGCACCGCTACCTCGCCGGCCATAAATACGTTAATGGCACGCAAACGACCCATTGAGACGGTAACTTCGGCACCGAGTAATTGCTCTGACACACGCTCTTCTATGGCGTGGCGCGCATCCTCAAAGGTCAATCCGGCCAAGCGAATTGGGCCTAATTTAGGTAGTGCAATTGCACCATTCCGGCTGATTTGCAAATCGTACTGATTGTTCTCTGTGCCGAAAAGATAAATGACCAGTCGATCGCCCGCGCCGAGCCGATAATTATCCGGCACGCTGGCATCGTCAGTGGGTGCAAATGTGCTGATATCGCGATCAAACAGTGTCATACCATAGCGTTGTGGTTTTGCATCTTCTGCGAGCGTCGACTTTTGAAATTCGGCATATTTTTCCTGAAAGAGTAAATACTCATCCATTTCTCGATCGTCGCCTCCGCGAGCTTGTTCGAGTGGCTCGCCGGGGCGTGCAATATCACTGGTTTTCGTGCCATCGCCTTTGCCTAGTCTGAGTTCATCCAAGTCGATGCCATACTGCGCCGCTAACGCCGCCTGCTGATCACGCGGCAGCGACTGAAATTTTTCAAGCATCTGCGGCGAAATTCCCTGAGAAATCGTTGCGCTCGAAAATGCCATAAAGAACGTGAAACCAATGCCGTATAAGTACCCTTTGGGCACCCGTGCAATCCCGACATTATTGGTTATTGCGTATCCTCTAAGGCCCCCTATAACGCTTTTAACTAAACTCTCCATACCAAAAAAGATCCCTGCTATTCAATAAGTTGTAAGGCGAATGCATTAGTGCTTTCGTCAGTGCGCTGCTTAATTCTGACAATGCGCCCAAGACTATCAACCAAAATGCTATTTGTATAGGCCTGCGCGCCTATACAAACCTGTCCGAACTTCGCTCCATCGGCAATCTTTCGACTCGTCCAAGGCCCGCACTGGTGTATGGCCACTATCCGCCCTTGAGAAACAAAACGTCATTCGCCGTCGACATCAACAATGCGTAATAGTTTATCAAATTGGTCAAAGCCACCGACTTGCCGAATAGACCAGCCGTCAAACTCTACATAATCCGATTGATCGTTGAAAAAGAGTGTTTTCCCTGCGCCAATGAGCGGTTGCAGTACCGTTCGTCCCCCCATAAAACTAAGGATCCAATGGGTCTTTTCAGGCACGGTCTCGCTCTCAAAAAACTGTTTTTTTAACGTATCTAGCTGGCGCGATTCAATCGCACAACCGGCGATGTTAATAACGATGAATACCAGCCCAATATGTGCCGTCAACTTCATGGCAACATTCTTTTAGTATGGTCTGTTAGAGCATCGTATCGAGCACCCCGCGTATCCCACCAAAGATTACCACCAAAGATTATCACTAAAGTTTTCTAACCTCTGGCCACCATCTCGTTAAATAGGGCGAACACTGTTGCTATAAGAACTCTGCGTTCTACGCCCCAGCAGACCGTCAAGCGGCACGCGAAAAAACATCCCTTGGTCGAAACTTCCTTCACCAAAATCGTCGAACGGTACGTCGGTGAGGGTCGCCCATAGACCCACCATCCAACCATTACTAAACGTCAGGCGCAATTCAAAGGTTGCACCGACGTCTTTGGCCAGATATTTCCCGGCATGAATACCTAAATCCATATTATAAAAGGGGAGGCCCAATAGACGCTCGCTAACGCAGTCGCGGTCGCGATCTTATAGTCTGAGTGCTTGAATGATCGATCGTCGTCGCGTTGACGAAGCCAATTGGCGCTTAAACCATAAGCCAGCCTTGACTGAAGAGGCTGAAAAGGCTGAAAAGGCTGAAAAGGCTGAAAACACGGTAATG
>CALGJN010000394.1:0-4942 GCA_937920185.1 uncultured Cellvibrionales bacterium
TCTATTCCACCGACAGCGGTCGCGTTACCGCGGCGCATGAAATTGCTGAAGCGCCAGAAAAAGGCGGCGATGGCACCCTGATCATCAGCCGCCAGACTAAGGGACGCAAGGGCAAGGGGGTCACCCTGATCGACGGTTTTCAATTGCCGCCAGCAGAGCTGAAGCAACTCGCGAAAACCCTAAAGCAACGCTGCAGTACCGGCGGTACAATCAAGGATTCATGCATCGAAATTCAGGGCGATCATCGCGAAAAATTGGCATCGATGCTCAAGCAACTCGGCTTCACGACCAAGCGCAGCGGCGGATGACAATGGCTAAAGATTACGATAAAACGCCGCGGCCCTGCGGTACTTGGCCATCGCCCATCAGCGCCGAGTGGGTCACCCGCGCCGCGCCGGCCGTCCACTTCGTCAGCGCCCATGGCGATAGCCTATTCTGGGTCGAGAGTCGGCCGTGGGACGCTGGACGAAATGTCATTATGCGCAAGACCCTCGACGGCGATCCTCAGGATTTACTCGCGCCACCCTACAGCCATCAAAGTCGAGTGCACGAATACGGCGGTTGTGCCTACACCGTGCACGGCGACCATCTATACTTTGTCAACGCTCACGATCAGCGTATTTACGCCCTGAAAATGGCCGCCCAACCACCCCATGGTAGCGATCAGACGCCGTACCCAATCACTCCCGAGGGGCCTTGGCGCTTCGCCGACCTGATGGTCGATCCGCACCATCGCCGTTTAATCGCCGTCGGCGAGTGCGCTCGCGAGGACGATGAAGCCGAAAATACTCTACTGGCGATTGCTCTTGGCGACGATCTGAACGGCGCCATCGAGCACGGCGATGCGGTAACACCGCTGGTGGGTGGCGCCGACTTCTATGCCTACCCGCGGCTAAGCCCGGACGGTAAAACCCTCTGTTGGCTGCAGTGGCATCATCCTCAAATGCCCTGGGATGGCACCGAACTATGGTTCGCAACGCTGGATAGCGAGGGCCTGCCGGTCGATCGAAGGCGCGTTGCCGGCGGCACCGACGAGGCTATCGTGCAACCCGAGTGGTCGCCCGATGGCACCCTATTTTACCTGTCGGATCGCTCTGACTGGTGGAACATTTATCGTCTAGACGCCGACAAAAATCCGCAAGATAGCGCGACAACCGCTCCGTTAGTCGCCATGCCGGCAGAATTCGCCGCGCCCCTATGGCAACTTGGCGCCCGCTACTTCGACTTTATCGACGCCGACACCATCGGCTGCCTGTGGACCGCCTCTGGCGTCTGGCAAGCCGCAACGATTCATATACCCACAGCCCAATTGAATAGTTTTGACACGCCCTACACGCGGTTTCACAGCGCCTGTTGCCACCGCGGCCAACTGGTTTGCGTCGCCGCCAACGCCCTGCTTGGCGACCGCGTTGTCAGCCTATCGGCAACTGCGGGTGCCAAACACAACCCGCCAAGCATCGAGCAGTGCGTCTACCATCCACCGGGCGCACCCGACGCCCTGCCTCTTAAGAACCAGCACAGCCAAAACCAGTCCAACCAAAGTCAGCCCACTCAAAAACATGCCAACCACAAACAAACGGCGCTCACAGCCGCCGATCTGTCGTCGCCACAATCGCTCCTGTTTCCAAGCGCTGATGGCAGTCGTGTACAGGGGTTTTTCTACCCACCGACCCATGCCGATTACAGCGTCCCCAAGGGCGAGCGGCCGCCGCTGATAGTTATCTGTCACGGCGGGCCCACCGGAGCCAGTAGCAGCGCCCTCAACTTTAAAATCCAATATTGGAGTAGTCGCGGCTTTGCGGTTTTTGATCTCAACTACCGCGGCAGCAGTGGTTTTGGCCGACCCTATCGCCAGGCGCTCTATCAGCGCTGGGGCATAGCCGATGTCGAGGACACCGGCTATGCCGTGCGCCATCTCGCAGCCGAGGGGTTGATCGACCCGCAACGCTGCGTCATTCGCGGCAGCAGCGCCGGCGGCTACACCGTGCTCGCGGCTCTGACCTTCAGCGACAGCTTTAAAGCCGGTGCCAGTTTGTATGGCATAGGCGATCTGGAAATACTCGCCACCGATACCCACAAATTCGAATCGCGCTACCTCGACAACTTGGTCGGCCCCTACCCAGAGGCACGCGAGCGCTACCGTGCGCGGTCGCCAATCCATCACGCCGATCAACTCGATTGCCCAGTGATCTTTTTTCAAGGCTTAAAAGATCGCGTGGTACCACCCAATCAAGCGCAGTTAATGGCCGATGCGCTGCGCCAAAAAGGCATTCGCGTGGAACATGTCACCTTTGCCGAAGAGGGGCATGGCTTTCGCCAAGCGGCCAATATCATCGCCGCGCTCGAGGCCGAATTAGCTTTTTACACCGAGGTCTTCGACCTTGCGAGCCCAACCTAAGGTGTCGCGCTACCGGCCACCGCGCGCCAAGAGTTCACCCTATATCACCGGCGAGGGCGCCCGCGCCCTGCGTGCCGAGTTGCAACAACTGTGGAAGATCGAACGCCCCCAGGTCACGCAGGTGGTGCATGAGGCGGCAAAAAACGGCGACCGTTCTGAAAATGGTGACTATATCTACGGCAAGCGCCGCCTGCGCGAAATCGACAGCCGAGTGCGCTACTTGACCCAACGAATCGATAACGCCGTGATCATCGACGATCCACCGCGCAATCCGAACAAGGTGTTTTTCGCTGCCTGGGTGCAGGTGGAGGACGCCGCCGGCGAGGCCCACGAATACCGACTGGTCGGCGCAGACGAGATCGGTGATGAGCAAAATTTTATCAGCATAGACTCACCCATCGCCAAGGCCTTACTGGGCAAAAGCATTGATGATAGCGTCGATGTGAACACGCCCTCGGGTGCGCGTGAACTGACCATTATTGACATCCGCTACCAACCGCGGTGACCTAGCCATGGGCGCGCAATCAACGCGCACTGCACGGATCATTAATGCTCGCTCCCCGCCCTCATGGGGATAGCCGAGTCATCTCCCAGCCGTCACTGTTGGCACCCAGCGCTCCGGTCTCGCCGGCGGCTTGCCGGCGCTCGTAGCGCAGGCGATCGTGGAGTCGATGCTCACCGCCCTGCCAGAATTCGATGCTCCGCGGAACCACTCGGTAACCGCCCCAAAAGTCTGGTAGCGGAATTTTGCCCTCGCCGAAGCGTTGCATCACTTTTCGGTACTGTTGCTCCAGCGCCTGACGCGAGGCGATCGGCGCACTCTGCTGCGACGTCCAAGCGGCTATCTGACTGGCCCGTGGACGCTGCTGAAAGTAATCGGCCACCGCATTGCGTGGCAGGGGGAACGCCCGCCCCTCAACGATCACTTGGCGCTCGAGAGTCAACCAAGAAAAGTGCAAACTCACCTGCGCATTGGCCGCTAACTCTGTCGCCTTGCGACTGCCTAAATTGGTGTAGAAAACATAACCCTCGGTATCGCAACCCTTGAGCAATACCATGCGCTGGGAGGGCCGCCCCTCAGGGGTCGCTGTAGCCAGCGACATGGCGGTTGGATCTGGCAAATCTGTAGCGATGGCGTCCCCTAACCAAAGATTAAACTGCGCCACAGGATCGCCCAGCAGCGAATCTCGCGTCAGGCTCCCATAGCGATATTCGCGCCGATTTTCCTCTAGACTCATGCTGGTAGGTACTCCCTGTTATTGATGTCGGGCCAAACTATATTATTGCGGGCTAGATGTATTATCGACTCACCCTAGTATCGACTAACCCTGGTATCGACTAACCCCATTTTCAAGTAACAGTATCATGGGCGAGCTGTGTCATGGGCAAGCTGTATTATCGACTAACGAGTGAAACAGCTAACGTTACGGGCAACGTTGTCACTGCCTGACGTTAGCACAGCGTATAGGTGACGTTAAATAGGTGAAGCCGCCTCGGCGAGCATTTTATTACTACCCGAGGCGCGGCCTAGGGCCTTGCAGGCAGTCGATCAAAGCTATCTCGCACCCATTCCCGTGCCTTACAAAAATCACACATGACCGAGGCTGTGCGCGCCATCCACCGTTAGCGCGATGCCATTCACATAACTGCCGGCATCGCTCGCCAGCAATAGAAATGGCGCGGCTAGTTCCTCCAGACGCCCGATGCGCTGCGCAGGCATCGCTTCGATGTAGGCACTCCCAGCGGGAGTAGCAAAATAACCTTCGTTCATCTCGGTCGGAAAATACCCAGGACAGAGGGCGTTGACGCGAATATTTTTGCGCGCCCACTCCAGCGCCAAAGAGCGCGTCAGATGGATTACCGCGGCTTTTGAAGCCCCGTAACTAGACTGTGAAATCGACGCTCGCTGCCCAAGAATCGATGCCGTATTGACGATGCTACCCGGCACCCCCGCCGCCATCATCCGTCGACCGGCCTCCATAGCCACCCGCCAAGCACCCTTGAGGTTGGTATTCATCACCCGATCCCAACTCGCTTCATCGACCTTGCGAGCGAGCTTTGGATCGGCCACACCAGCGTTATTTGAGACTACCGTCACGGTACCAAACTGCTCTTCAGCAACATCGAATGCGCGCGTCACTGCAGCGCTATCGGTAACGTCTACTGCCACTGCAACAGCCTCGCCGCCGGCTGCCATTATCTCCTCGACCAGTTGCTCGAGCCGCTCTACGCGCCGCGCCGCAACCACCACTTGGGCGCCACGCGCCGCCATCAATTGCGCAAAGTACACCCCAAAGCCACTAGAGGCACCGGTGACCATCGCCACTTTGCCTCGCATATCAAATTCCGTTTGCATCCTTCCTCTCCTCTGTATCTGCCGTACCTATATCACCCAAAAGTCACGTACTGCGAAAACTCTGGTACTTCGAGGTGGGGCACAGCATTAAATTGAGTCAGACTGATCTTGCGATTATTGTAAAAATAACGACTGATCCCGGTATTCTTTGACTGTAAATTTAAATCGAAGATGGTCTCAACCGGAGC
>CALGJN010000395.1:0-3409 GCA_937920185.1 uncultured Cellvibrionales bacterium
GCAACAACTCACCACTGTGCACCACCAAACAATCTGTGGATGACAATTGCGTGCGCGCCAAACTCAGCTTCGCCGCGTCGATATTTCGTCGATACAGCCGGCAATGGTCGACGCGGGCGCCGCGGCGCGCCAACTCATCGGCGAGTATTTGACGTCCGTCGACACCGCAAAAAATCAACGCGCGGCGATCCTCTAAGCGCTGTAATTCGGGCAGCGCCAGCAACCCCTCGCTGGTAAATTCTGTAGTCGGCGTCGCCACCTCGCAACCGGAGGCGCGCAATACTTCCGCGGTTTGGTCGCCGACCGCGAAATAAGCCATACCCGAAGGCAGCATTGGCCAGTACTGATCGAGCCAACCTAGCGCCAGGCGCGCAGCGTGTACGCTGATAAAAACGGCACAGTCATAGAGGTCAAAATCAATGATTACCCGTTTGATGTCCGGGCTCTCGTCGAGCGCATCGATGGTCATAATCGGTAGATATTGAACCCTTAGTCCAGCGCCCTGTAACAGCGCCAAGAACGCGTCTGCGTCGCGCCGTGCACGGACCACCAGCACACGACTGCCGACGGCACCCTGAGTGCTGTCAGCTGTATTCTCAGCGGTCATCACAGCGGGCTGCCATAGACCTCGGCCAAAATTTCACCGGCACCGGCGGCGAGCAACTCCTCAGCGACGCGGACTCCGAGTAAACCTGCCTGATCGCGTGGCGCACGGTGTTCAGCCGTCAACAGCGTGGCACCATCCAAACTGCCCACCAGAGCCCGCAATCGCAAATGAGCAGACGGCTCATCGAGCTCTGCGTAGGCGGCGATAGGAACCTGACAACCGCCCTCAAGCCGTCGATTTAATGCCCGCTCGGCCGTCACACAGTCTGCCGTATCGCGATCGTGAAGCGACGCCAACAGCGATTCCACCGCCGGATCATCGACCCGGCATTCAATCGCCAGTGCACCTTGTCCAGCGGCCGGCAGAATCGCATGCGGATCCAATCGAGCTGAAATCCTGCTCGCCAGACCGAGGCGGTCGAGGCCAGCGCAGGCGAGTATCAGTGCCTGGTACTCGCCACTGTCCAATTTCGCCAGACGGGTATTCACATTGCCGCGCAATTCGCGAATATCTAAATGGGGGTAGGTCGAGAGTAATTGGCATCGGCGTCGCAAACTCGAGGTTCCGACTATCGCACCCCGGGGCAGTTGATCCAGCGAAGTATAGCGATTGGAAACCAAGCCATCGCAGGGGTCTGCCCGCCGACAAATCGCTCCCAATTGCAGCCCCTCGGGCAATTCCATCGGCACATCTTTTAACGAGTGCACCGCGATATCAGCGCGCTGCTGAAATAGTGCGGTTTCCAGTTCTTTGACGAATAGTCCTTTACCACCAATTTTAGACAACGCCGTATCCAGCAATTTATCGCCACGGGTACTCAGTGCAACCAATTCGACCACTAGGTGCGGGTTGTCGGCGAGCAATTGGGCTTGCACATACTCGGCTTGCCAAAGAGCCAGCGGACTCTTGCGCGTTGCAATGCGAATTCTATCGATCAAGTAGCCACTCCAGGTTGATGATCTGGTGCCTATTATCGACGATTTGGACGTCGTTGTCAGAGATACAGGCGGATTTTCTGCGCGCGACAATTGCGATAGATTATTATGATGAGTGATTGGCTAGACCGTCGAGATCGGCGATCGAAATGGACAGCCGCGCCGATCGACAGCGAAGATTATTTTTCGATGGCAGTACACGGGAGTTATTGATCTGCAGATCAATTCGCTATACTCCGCACCTGAAACGATCAACAGGTGACGCCTTTAATGACTGACAGCCAAGATAAAAAAACCACATCGGCACCAACAACCGCCGCCAATCAAGCTTGGGGAGGACGATTTGACGAGCCGGTGGACGACTTTGTCGCGCGCTTTACCGCCTCGGTGCAATTCGACCAGAGGCTCTATCGCGAAGATATACAGGGCTCTATTGCACATGCGCAGATGCTTTGCGAAGTTGACGTGTTGAGCGCCGAGGAACGCGATCAAATCGTCGCCGGCTTAGAGCACATCGGCGAGGACATCGGCGCTGGCAACTTCACTTGGTCAATAGCGCGCGAAGACGTCCATATGAATATCGAAGCGGCGCTCACCGAGCGCATCGGCAGCGTCGGCAAGAAACTGCACACCGGGCGCTCGCGCAACGACCAAGTCGCCACCGATATCCGGCTCTGGTTGCGCCATCAGATCGACGATTTAACCACGCTAGTAGGTTCATTGCAGCGCGGTATCATTGATTTAGCTGGTCGACACAACGACACTATCATGCCCGGCTTTACCCACCTGCAAACCGCCCAACCGGTGACCTTTGGGCATCACTTACTGGCCTGGAACGAGATGCTAGAGCGCGACTACAGTCGCCTCATCGATTGCCGTGAACGCCTCAACCATTGCCCCCTCGGCGCCGCGGCCCTAGCTGGAACAACCTACCCGATCGATCGCCAGTCGAGCGCCGAAAAACTCGGCTTTGCCAAACCCAGCGAAAATTCTCTCGACTCGGTCAGCGATCGCGACTTTGCGATTGAATTCTGCGCCGCCGCGAGTATTTTGATGACCCATTTATCGCGGATTTCCGAGGAGTTAATTCTCTGGACCTCAGCGCAGTTCAACTTTATTGACCTACCCGATCGTTTTTGCACCGGCTCTTCGATCATGCCACAAAAGAAAAACCCCGATGTGCCAGAGTTGGTGCGCGGTAAAACCGGCCGCGTCAACGGCAATCTTATCGCCCTACTGACGCTGATGAAATCCCAGCCGTTGGCCTACAACAAAGATAACCAAGAAGACAAGGAGCCACTGTTCGACAGCGTCGATACCCTCGCCGACTGCCTGCGCGCATTCGCCGACATGGTGCCGGCCATTGTTGCCAACAAAGACGCGATGTACAGCGCTGCCAAGGCTGGCTTTTCAACCGCTACTGATCTTGCTGACTACCTGGTCGGCCGCGGCATTGCCTTTCGCGACGCTCATGAAATCGTCGGCAAATCGGTTGCATATGGCATTCATAAAGCCATCGATCTGTCGGATATGTCGCTGGCAGAGCTGCGCCAGTTCGCCCCTGAGATCGATGCCGATGTGTTTGACGTCCTGACACTCGAGGGCTCTGTGGCCGCGCGCTCACACCACGGAGGTACTGCGCCCAGTGCGGTTGCAGCGGCAACGCTGAGGGCACTGGCGCGGCTTGAAAATCGCTAGGCTAGGGCTTTATGCGGGTTAGACGCGGCGGTGACAGTGGCACAAATTTTGTATCCGCCGCGCAAATCCACCGGGGCAATTGATCTTCGAGTGCTGTGAATTAGAACTGTGAATTAGAACCGTGAATTAGAACTGTAAATTAGAGCGCTGTGAATTAGAGCGCCGCGCC
>CALGJN010000396.1:0-6337 GCA_937920185.1 uncultured Cellvibrionales bacterium
GGACAGCGTTTGAGCGCGCAGATAGAGCGCGGTTCTTGGCGCGTAGAAATGGATTTGCATCCAGCGTCGATGGGACGTATCGAAGTCCAATTGGAAATGAAAAATGGAGAGCTAGAAGCGAATTTTTTAAGTTCTAATGCGGCGACTCGCGAGCTCTTAAACGACAGTATGCCAAGATTGCGAGAGATGTTTGAGCAATTTGGCATGAATTCTGCTTATTTAGGCTTAGGGTCTAGTAATCAAGGCCAATCTGACGGAAACTCGCCATCTGAGCAGAGTGGTTCGCAAGCTGGTGGCGATGGCGATGAAAAATCGATGGCTCAGGAGACGGCTCGCAAGCCGGTTTCAGATGACGGATTGGATGTGCTAGTTTAACGCATTCAATTTAAGATAGAATTGTAAGATAGGGGATCTAGTAATGGCTGATGAAGTTGTAGAAGAGGAAGAAGGCGGTGGCAAGGGTGGTCTAATTAAGATCATTCTGTTGGTGGTTGGGATACTGTTGTTAGTTGCACTGACCATTGGTGGCACGCTGTTTTTATCTGGTTTTTTTGAGGCCGATGAAGAGGCTGCTGCAGAAGCGGCAGTGGCAGCTTTGGAAGCTATTGCATCGGAGGAGGCGGCAGCTGCGGCGGCGGCATTGGCGGGGCCTGACCGCGTTAAGATCGATTCTCCAGAGCTGACTCGCTATGAGCAGACCTATTTCGAAATTGAGTCGGAGATGACCTCCAACCTCAACAATTCTAGAAAGGTTATGCAGGTCAAGGTGTACATTATGACGCACTACGACGAGCGAGTGATCGCGCACATGGAGAAGCACGACATGCCGGTTCGTTCGGCGTTGATGAGAATTATGGCTGCGAAAACCGAAGCGGATCTGGCCAGACCTACGTTCCGCAAGGAATTGGCGGAAGAATTCCGCTTGGAAATCAACTCTATCTTGGAGCGCTTGGAAGATTTTGGTGGTGTTGAAAGTGTCGGATTTACTGCCTTCGTGGTGCAGTAAGGAAATTTGGATAGCTCTTCGGGCATAGCATGAGTGAGGCGTTAAATGGCTGACCCAACAAACCTGCTCTCGGCAGAGGAGTTAGACGCTCTGTCGGCCGGCATCGAAGATGGTTCGATAGAGTCAGATACTGGTATCAACACTGCTGCTGCTGCGTTGAAGCATGATTTAACCAACGAAGATTCGTCGCTTGGTGTCAACGTCAGTGCGGTGGACATGATCAACGAGCGCTTTGTCAGGCAGTTTAGACACGGCTTGTTAGAAGTGTTGAGAACGACGCCAAAAATCAGCATGGCCAACGTCAAGATCATTAAATATCAGGACTACATGAAAGACTTGAGTCCACCGCTGGCGGTGAATACGGTGAGGCTCGAACCACTACAAGGAACGTCCTTGGTGATCATCGACCCGGCGGTGGTGTTTGCTTCTTTGGATAACTTTTTTGGTGGCTTCGGGCGAGGCATGAACGCATTGCCCCCCGGCCGTTCATTCACGCCGACCGAGACCAGCATCATCGGGATTATGTTGAACGTTTTCTTTGGTGCTCTCCAAGAGGCTTGGGCGCCTGTGATGCCGATCAAATGCGAACACGTGAGTTCGGAAGTCAATCCAGCATTTGCCCAGATAGCCGACGGTAATGACCTGGTGATTGTATCGCGGTTCGAGTCTGAACTTAGTCACGATGTCAAAGGTAATATTGATTTAGTCTACCCCTACAGCTCACTTAAGCCTATACGGGAAGCTCTGGCGAGTCGAGTTCAGACCGGGGATGACGATACCGGCGATCAAAAGTGGAGTACCGAATTGCATGCCGCTGCGGCGGACGCCGAAGTGCCTGTTCGAGTGACGTTGGCAGAGGTAGAAACCACGCTGAGTAAGTTTAATGCCATGGCGGAAGGCGACGTGCTGTACTTAAAGAAAGCTGATTATGCGCGCATGTTCGTCAACGAAATACCGGTGTTCGAGGCAGATATCGGCAGCAGTGGCCCGCAAATGGCGGCCAAGATTGTTAGAGCAATGGAGCCTGAGGAATAGGCGCCACATCAATAGCGAGAAAAATTATGGCAGAAACGACAATAGAAAATGCAGAAGATAATGGCTCAGGGACGACCGCGCTCGATCTCAGCCAGAGCCAGATCAATTCCGATGTGTTGCAAAATATACCCGTCACTATTTCCGTTGAAGTGGGTCGCACGTCTCTGAAAATAAGAGACTTGATGCGCCTGACTCAGGGTAGTGTGGTAGAACTGGACCGCTTGGCAGGCGAACCGCTCGATCTCTTGGTCAATAACACGCTGGTCGCACAGGGTGAGGTGGTGTTAGTCAACGACCGCTATGGTGTGCGACTAACCAGTGTTATCCCGACGGTAGATCGGGTTAAGAATCTTTGATTCACAGCGATCATGGCACCTGAATTCGGGATTGGCGACTGGTTGTGGATGATAACCTCTTTTATGGTGGTTATTTGTCTGATGGTCGCCACTCTTTTTATGATCAAACGGATGGCGCCCGGGATCCATGGTGCGGGTGGCAAGCGCTTGATTATTTCCGATGTGCAGCATCTAGGCGCACGGCAGAAACTTTTTGTCATTCAATTCAATGGTGATGAGTTGCTGGTTGGCCAAAGCGCTCAAGGTATGACGTTGTTAGGTACTTGGAACGCGGAGGAACTCAGCGTCGCGCACCCAGACGCCGATCAACCGCGGTTAGAGTCTGGCGCGTCGCCCGGTTCTCAGCAACCGGCGACTTTTCAGTCTTTTTTCAATCAGCTCATCAAGCGACAAAAGGATTAATAATCGATGTCGCAACCGGTCTTTAAGTCATTTTTAATCGTCGTGTCTATGCTGATACAAGGATCTGCTTGGGCGCAGGGCGGGTTGCCGATTGTCAACATGGTCGACGATGGTACTGGCAGTACGCAGTACAGTTTGACGCTGCAACTAGTGGCTTTGATGACGGTTTTGACGTTGCTGCCGTCGCTGATGTTGATGATGACCTCCTTCGTGCGAATAATTATTGTTATGTCGCTATTACGGCAGGCGTTGGGAACCGCGCAAACGCCGCCGAACCAGGTCCTCTTGGGGCTGGCCTTGTTTTTAACAATTTTTATTATGATGCCGGTGTTTAGCGCCGTTTGGGACGATGCTATCACACCTTATTTTGACGAAAGCATAGGCTTTGAAGAGGCTCTGCTCGAGGCTAAGGCGCCATTTAGAACCTTTATGTTAAATCAAACCCGAGAAGCCGATATTGCCATGTTTATAGAAATTGCTGGCAATGAGGACGTCTTAGAACCAGCGGATGTGCCCTTTACCACACTGGTACCCGCATTTATTACGTCGGAACTAAAGAGCGCCTTTGCGATTGGTTTCTTGGTTTACATTCCGTTTGTAGTCATCGATCTAGTGGTCGCTAGCGTGTTGATGTCGATGGGCATGATGATGCTGTCGCCGATGATGATTTCGATGCCGTTCAAACTGATGCTGTTTGTGTTGGTCGACGGCTGGACCTTGATCGTGGGGTCATTAACGGCGAGCTTTGCAGTTTTATAGGAGACTATTTTGGATTCAGCAATGGTCATTGATCTGGGCAGAGAGTCGCTTTGGACAGCGGTGCTGGTTGCCTCGCCGCTACTGGGTATGGCGCTTGCGGTCGGTTTGTTTGTCGGCATTATTCAGGCGGCGACATCGATACAGGAGATGACCCTGAGCTTTATTCCCAAACTCGGCATGATGATTCTAACGTTGGTTATTTTCGGGAGCTGGCAAATTTCAATTATGGTCGATTTTTTCCAGCGAATTTTTGAGCGCATTCCGACGCTGTTCATGTAATGGACTTGCTGGTCGCTGAAATCATTCAGCGCTTCTATGTGCTGCTCTGGCCGATGACTAGAATTTCGGCCTTTTTGCTAGCGGCGCCTTTTTTCTCTTTGCAGTCGGTGACCGTCAGGATTCGTGTTTTATTTGCTCTGGCACTGACCTTGATGATCTACCCATTGGTAGACTGGCCCTACATAGATCCGACTTCGGCCGCTGGCCTCAAAGAGTTGCTCACGCAAATTTTCATCGGTGTTTTGATGGGTCTTACGCTGCAGGTCGTCCAGTCTGCGCTGGTGGTCGGTGGTCAGGCTATATCGGCATCGATGGGGTTGAGTATGGCGAACATGGTCGACCCGAACATGGGTAATGTGCCAGTGATAGCGCAATTTATTATAATTTGCTCGACGCTTATTTTTCTCGGTATTGGTGGGCACGTGCTGGTTATAGGTGCGCTAGTCGAGAGTTTTTTCACCTTGCCGATCGGTGTCGAGTTGGAGATGGAATCGCTGCTGATGGTGACCATTGAGTGGAGCGCGATGATATTTTTAGGCGCCTTGTTACTCGCCCTACCGATCATGGTATCGCTATTGTTTATCAACATCGGCATCGGTGTTATCACTCGAGCCGCACCGGCGTTGAATATTTTTGCGGTCGGTTTTCCGGCGATGATCATGGCTGGAATGATCATTTTTAGTCTGTCTATGCCGAGTATCGGCTACCGTATACAGTGGCTTTGGCAACAGGCTTTTGATACCGTGGCGCGACTCGTGGGGATTATATAATGGCCGAAGAGAGTTCCGAAGAAAAGAGTGAAGAGCCCACCGCGAAACGCCTAGAAAAGGCCCGCGACGACGGGCAGGTGGCTCGCTCGCAAGAATTGGGCGTGGCGTTGATGATGGTTGGCGCTGCAATCTTTATGTATATGTTCGGCGGGATTTTCGTTGGCGGGCTGACCGAGGCGTTTTCAAACGGCTTTGTGTTCGACCGCCAAACGGTATTTAGCGAGTCGCGGTTACCCGCGGAATTTGGTTCGCAGGGACTCACTTCAATGATGCTGATGTTGCCGTTTTTTGGCCTCACGATGTTCATCGCAGCGGCTTCTGGGGGCGTGCTCGGTGGCTATATCTTCTCGCTTAAGGCGGTTGCCCCCAAGGCCAGCAAGCTCAACCCAATGTCTGGTCTGAAGCGTATGTTCGGTACTCAGGCACTGATCGGCTTGACCAAGGCGCTATTGAAATTTAGCTTGGTTGGCGGCGTGCTGTTCTTGGTCGTTAGCCAGCGCTTTGATACGCTGATTTTCCTTGGCCTGATGGACCTCAAACCGGCCCTGCAAGAAGCCGGAGCATTGATTGCGTTTGGCGCCGTCCTAGTGACTTTGGCACTGTTAGTTCCAGCAGCCATTGATGTTCCCTATCAGCTTTGGGAATTCAACAAAAAAATGAAAATGACCAAGCAAGAGGTCAAGGACGAGATGAAGGATACCGAGGGTCGTCCGGAGGTCAAGGCACAGATCCGGCGTAAGCAACGAGAAATGTCGATGGGTTCGATGATCCAGGCAGTGGCAGAAGCGGACGTGGTGATCGTCAACCCCGAGCATTTTGCCGTCGCACTGAGTTACGATCCGACCTCGAATGGCGCGCCTCTGGTGGTTGCTAAGGGCGCTGACTTTATGGCGCAGGCGATTCGTGACAAGGCCAAAGAGAGCGGCGTACCCCTGTTTTCGTCGCCCTCGCTGGCACGCGCAATATATTTTACTACCGAGATTACTCAAGCGGTTCCAGAATCACTATACTATGCCGTGGCGCAGGTTATAGCCTACGTATTTGGACTCAATAGTCTCAATCGCGGTTCGCAGGTGGCGCAGAAACCATCGCCGAAGGTGCCCAAGGAAATGCGCTATGATAAAGAGGGCCAGCGTGAAGAATAACTATGTAAAAGATTGCGGGGGACGGCGGTAAATGCACGACGAGCAGGAAGAGTTAGTTCCCGAATTCCAAGATTGGTTTGACGGCGCCGACATCTTTTTTCGATCCAAGGATAAGCAGCGCTTTCAATTATCCCTAGAGGCGGTCAGCCATGGCGACCGAGGCCTCGCCGTGATCGGTGGTAACGATGGTGTGCTCGACCACTACTCCCGAATGTTGGTGACCCGATTACGCGATCTCGAGGGTTTTCAATTGGAGGTGTTTTTACCCAACGATACCGACAGCCTGCTTAGCCGATTCAATCAAATACTCGCCAAGATGACCATGGAACAGGCGCGCAAGCTGCCGGAGGCGTCCGCCCCAGTGCACTTGCTGGTGGTCAATGATGCCAAGTCAGTAAAGCAAGATCAGTGGAACCTTTTGGTGCGCTTGATAACCGATTTTCCAGGAATCAACGTGCGGTTAATTTTGTGCATCGATAAGACCGGTTGGCCCGGCTACGAAAAATTACTCGCAATGTTCGGACGGCAGTTGTATCGCTGGGTGGTCGACACGCCGACCGTCGATGAAGCGATTCAATTGATGTA
>CALGJN010000397.1:0-2582 GCA_937920185.1 uncultured Cellvibrionales bacterium
AACGAGCGGGTTATCCGACCACGATTGGCAGATGCGGCATTTTTCTACCACAACGACCTTAAAGTGAGTCTGCAAGAGCGACGCCAAAGCCTCAAAAAAGTCGTCTATCAAGCGCAATTGGGGAGTCTATTTGAAAAGACTGAAAGGGTAGCCGCGCTCAGCCGTTGGCTAGCGACTGCGACTGGCGCCGATCCCTTGTGCGCCGAGCGCGCCGGGTTATTGTGCAAGTCGGATTTGATCAGCGATATGGTCGGTGAATTTGACGATCTGCAAGGGATTATGGGACGCTACTATGCCGCCAACGACGGCGAGGACCCAACCGTTGCTAGAGCCCTTTACGAACAATATTTACCGCGCTTCTCAGGGGACAAACTCCCACGGGAACCCGAGGGTATTGCCTTGGCACTGGCCGACCGCTTAGACACCCTGGTCGGTATTTTTAGCATTGGCCAACAACCCACTGGATCCAAGGA
The DNA here is from genome assembly GCA_937920185.1 of uncultured Cellvibrionales bacterium. Classification (GTDB taxonomy): domain Bacteria; phylum Pseudomonadota; class Gammaproteobacteria; order Pseudomonadales; family Porticoccaceae; genus TMED48. The sequence continues at coordinate 474 of CALGJN010000397.1, forward strand.
TCCCTTTGCATTGAGGCGTGCCAGCCTTGGGTTATTACGAATTATTGTCCAGTTAAATATTGATGTTGATCTGAAACTAGCTATTTACCAAGCCGCGAAGCAGTTGCCTACGGTAGACACTAACTCGTTAAATAACCTATGTGAGCAAGTGCACACTTACATTTTAGAGCGTAATGTGTCTGCTTATAAAGAACAAGGTATCCGTATCGAGAGTTACAATGCGGTGGCGGCACTGGGCTTGAGTAACCCGCTGGATATTGACGCTAGGGTGATTGCTGTACATCGATTTAGCCAACGACCTGAAGCTGTAGCCCTAGCCTCCGCCAACAAACGGGTGGCCAATATTCTAGCCAAACAGGCAGACCAACCGATGGCGATCAACCCCGCCGCACTGCGGGACGATGCAGAGATTGTCTTGGCCAAAGCCATTCAACAAATGCAAGGCAAGGTTGCCCCGCTTATCGCGGAACGAAAATACAACCAAGCACTAGAGCTGCTGGCGGAACTGCATGAAATAATCGACCGATTTTTCGTCGAGGTTATGGTACTCGCGGAAGATCCCGACATCAGGACTAACCGGATTGCTCTGTTGCAGCAACTTCGATGCCTTTTTCTCGATGTCGCAGACATCTCATTATTAGCGACAAGCTAATCGAGATCATAAACCTCAAGGATGAAGATTTATGCTGATACAGCTTTTTAAGGCCGGGTTATTTTATATGGGGTACGTGGTTCTAATTGCTATTAATAGCATCGCCTGCTGCCTATTGTTTTTCTTACCGCTGACTAATCGACAACGCTTGGGCACCCTATCGAGCCGTTTGATGATGAATTGGTTAAAGCTGACCTGCAACATTCGTATCGTCGTCACTGGATTACAAAATATCCCCGACAAACCTTGTGTCGTGGTCAGTAATCACCAAAGTTCATGGGAAACATTTTACCTGCAACGATTATTGAAACCCGCCAGCGTAATCGTGAAAAGAGAACTGCTATGGATGCCGTTATTTGGCTGGGCGCTGGCCCTTTCGGGCCCTATAGCGATTCGCCGCAGTCAGCCTATAGCGGCACTACGCCAGGTGTTAAAACAAGGCCGTAACTGTATTAACAAGGGTAGCAACGTTATCGTCTACCCAGAGGGAAGTCGCTCTCCTGCTGGAACGTTAAAGCCCTACAAAGCGAGTGCTGCGGCGTTGGCAGTAGCGGCACAAGTACCTATTTTGCCAATCGCCCACGACGCGGGAAACTGTTGGCCTGCCCATCGCTTCATCAAGCATGCTGGAACCATAACCGTGCGCATCGGCGAGCCGATTGAAACGCACTCCCACAGCCCTAAAGAACTGACCTCTATGGCGCAGGTCTGGTGCTCGTCTGCGCTGCGAGCCGACGCGCTATCAGATATCTAGGTTGACGACTGAGAGAGCGTTTTTATCGATAAACAAACGGCGCGGCTCAACCTGATCACCCATCAAAGTGGTGAACATCTGATCAGCAGCGATTGCATCGTCAATCGTCACGCGCAGCATACGACGACTCTCTGGATCCATCGTCGTCTCCCATAATTGCCCTGGATTCATTTCACCCAGGCCTTTATAACGCTGGGTATTGATGCCACGGCGAGACTCGGCCATTAGCCAGTCAAGCGCCTCTTCAAAATCGCTAACGGGGGCGCTTCGCTCGCCACGGTTTACCGTTGCGCCCTCTTCGAGCAACCCCTGTAGGCTATTTCCCAACGCAACCATCGCGCGATATTCCTTGGATGCAAAAAAGTCACGATTCAACAGATAACTGTGCGGCGCACCATGGGCCATAATTTCAACTTTTGGTAAAAATATATTTCGCTCTAAATCTTCATGCACCACAACCGTATATCGGTGGGTCCCGCCGTCGCCAGTATCAAGTTTAGAATCCAATTCAGCGCACCATAAACCCAACTTGTCCGCGTCAAGATGCAAGTCGCTGCTAAATTCCTGGATATAGACCAGCGCTTGTAGGATGTTAATCGGGTAAACAAGGGAGAGCCTGTTCATCATATTAGCGACGGAGCGAAAGGAACTTACCAGAGATTCCAGCGCGACACCTTGGATCGGTGGAGCGCTGCTATTCACA
>CALGJN010000398.1:0-2189 GCA_937920185.1 uncultured Cellvibrionales bacterium
GTCGGCGACCGTGTCGGCAGACAAACGACCCGCGCAGCACCAAGCTAATCCACGGCAACTCGGCGAAAACCAAAAAGCCCAAGCCTTTGATAGTTATTTTCACTACGCCGGCAGTTGGTCAATCGAGAGCGATATTGTCATCCACCGCGTCGATTTCTCGCTCAATCCGGATTTTATCGGTAGCATCCAACGCCGCCGAGCGCGGTTGATTGATGGCCGCCAACTCACCTTGTCGGCGGAGGAGACAACCGCCGACAAAGGCCCACGGCAGCACATCCTCGAATGGCTTAAAACAGACATCTAAGCGCTACGGCAAGAGCCGTAAAACAATCTAATGATCGCGTGCTTGGCAACCGGCTCAAACGTGGCCACCACAAGTACTTAGGGCGATGCTCACAAAAAGTCAAATAGCATGTCTACGCGCCTAGACGGCAGCGGCTGTTAATAGCGACCGCCCAACATTGCCCTTGCAACTCTGAATCCATTGCTGTGGCCAAAATGGCACACGCTAAGATGTTTTTAACCAAGCCCGCGTAGCAGCATAATTCCAACTCAGCGCGATCACATTAACGCTCAAAGGCGCGTTCTATTAGGGCAGGACTCTTGATCAAAGGCTTTAACGCTGGCGCTATGCTGTTTTGTCGGCCACCAACTGCCAACCCGCTGATGCCGAATTCCATAAAAAACGGGGCCCGAAGGCCCCGTTTCAACGCGTCTCGAAAAAGCTACTCGTCTAGAAGTTAAAATCTACCTTCAATGTCACGTTGCGTGGGCGCTGATAGAACGAATAATAGGCAATCCCATCCAGGGCTCCTCCAGATGCAAGCCCAACAAAGGTTCTGGTTAATGGCAAGCCCACGCCAGCAACTTTAATTCGCTCATCGGTCAGATTATCGGCAATCAGCGATACCCTCCAAGCGCCATCATCCCCCGACACACCTATATGCGCTCCAACCTTGGTGTAGCTGCTCTGTGTGTGCAGACTGTCATGGGAGGTCGATAGCAAATAACTCGACGAATGATTGGCGTTAAGATTCATGTCCAAAACCAGTCCTGATGACAAATTAATCTCGTAATTAGCACCAAAATTAGCGGTGGTCTCGGGTAGGTAGGGTGCAGTGTACCCCGTCCTATCGCAGTAACCGCCGGCATTTGGCGTCTCGCTGAAGCCGCAGCGACCGGTTTTAAAGTCGGTATAGGAAAAGTCGATGTGCGCTGCGCTTGCGTAAAATTCCAGACCCTCAGCCAATAGAAAACGCCCGTCTAACTCTACGCCTTCCAACTCGGACGCCGAGACGTTGCCGACAAAAAAGCTCAATGTGCCATCAAAAATAGATGTCTGTTGGTTGGTGTAGTCCGTCTTAAACAGCGTCAGATTGACTTGCGCACGATCTGAGCTGTATTTAACGCCCAATTCAATATTTTCAGCTTCTTCATCTTCAAACTCAAAGGTTCCGGCGGGGCGACCAGCCAATGTCGCTGTACCCGGGGCCGAATTACTTCTAATATCAAAACCGCCAGCCTTTGATCCCTCGGTATAGGAGAGGTGAAATGATAAATCATCATTCGCACTGTACTGCAGCCGAATCAACGGATCGAATGAGTTCTCATCGCGACTACCGGAGAGATCGTGCGCGTAAACATTCAGTACCCCAGCCCAGAGACCTTGGACTTGCGCGCTCCCCGGATTACCATCGGCACCCAGCAACGCGAGCTTGCGGCGGGCATCTTTACTTTCTTTAGAATAGCGAGCCCCTACGGTAAGATTTAACTTATCCGAAATCTCGTAATCACCCTGCGCAAAAACAGACCATCGGTCCGCGCTTTGATCATAATCCCGAGCCCAACTCGTGCCACTCAACGAAGATACAGGGGGACCCGCTAGTGCCAAAAAGCTTCCCAGCGGCACGCCATCTGTCACCACGATGTCTTCAGTTTGATAAAAAACGCCGCCGATGTAGTCAAAACGCTCGCCGCCGGGTGAGGCAAAACGAATCTCTTGCGTAAACTGCTCAAAACCCTCGGTCTGGCTAGTACCGTCTAATATCAGCTGTTTTTGGTAATCGACGTCCAATACCTCTGAGGTATCATATTCCACATAAGCGGTAGTAGACGTGACTGCGTGATCGTTCCAGTTGTAATCTGCAGTTAAAACGAAGTTCTCCATGCTGTTTTTGGAAAATACGTCA
>CALGJN010000399.1:0-7981 GCA_937920185.1 uncultured Cellvibrionales bacterium
TGAAGCAGGGCGCGATCAGTGGGAATTCCGCACCGATGGCTCTACCGAGGCATTTGAAGTCGGCGCGTCCTTGACGGTCGATCGTTTTGCCGTCGGGCAATTTGTCGATGTCACCGGCACTTCCAAAGGTAAAGGCTTTCAGGGCGGCGTGAAGCGCTGGAATTTTGCTATGCAAGATGCAACGCACGGCAATTCGATTTCCCACCGAGCGCCTGGTTCCATCGGTCAGAATCAGACCCCGGGTCGAGTATTCAAGGGTAAGAAAATGGCCGGCCACATGGGTGCTGAGCGCGTGACCACACAAAATTTAGAGATCATCCGAGTCGATGCAGCGCGCAACCTGCTGTTGATCAAAGGTGCCGTTCCCGGCGCCCCGGGCGGTGATGTACTTGTTCGCCCAGCGGTCAAAGGTTAAGGAGAGCGTCGATGGAATTAGCAATAGCGACACCCCAAGGCAGCAGTGGAACCGTCGAGGTTTCAGAGAGCGCCTTTGGCAAAGAATTTAATCAAGATTTAGTGCACCAAGCGGTCGTGGCGTTCTTGGCCGGTGCTAGGCAGGGGACTCGGGCGCAAAAAAATCGCTCAGCAGTGTCCGGCGGCGGCAAGAAGCCCTTTCGTCAAAAGGGTACCGGTCGCGCACGTGCAGGCACCATTCGCAGTCCTTTATGGCGCTCGGGCGGGGTAACATTTGCTGCCCAGCCGCAAGATCACAGCCAGAAGTTAAACCGTAAAATGTACCGCGCGGCAATGCGTTCGATCTTGTCTGAGTTGGCGCGGCAAGAGCGCTTGGTGGTGGTCGAGGAGTTTGCTGTCGATGCCCCTAAGACCAAGAGTTTGATTGCTAAGTTGGCCGAATACGACGTCACTGCGGCACTCATCGTTACTGAAGAAGTAGACGAAAATCTCTATCTGGCGTCGAGAAATTTACACCGTGTCGATGTTTGCGATGCTGCAGGCGCCGACCCCGTTAGCTTGATCAACTCAGCAGTGGTGATGGTGACCGTCGCGTCACTGAAAAAGTTTGAGGAGATTCTGGTATGAACCAAGAGCGAATTTACAGTGTAATCCTCGGCCCTCACGTAACCGAAAAATCGGCGTCCGGTGGCGGTGAAACCAGTCAAGTGGTGTTTAAGGTGGCACGCGATGCCAACAAGCTAGAGATCAAAAAGGCTGTAGAGACATTATTTGAAGTGGTTGTCGAGGACGTGCGCGTGCTGGCGGTCAAGGGCAAGACCCGGCAGACCCGCAACGGCGTCGGCAAGCGTAGCGATTGGAAGAAAGCCTATGTGCGTCTCGCTGCCGGCAGTGATATTGATTTTGCGGTAGTGGAATAAGGGGAACGTAATGCCAGTTATTAAGAGAAAGCCAACCTCGCCAGGACGCCGCTTCGTCGTCAGCGTGGTCAACCCCGAGTTGCACAAAGGTGCGCCGCATGGGCCGTTGTTGGCGCCTAAAAAGCGTACTGGTGGTCGTAATTCCAGCGGTCGTATTACCACCCGTCACGTCGGTGGTGGGCACAAGCAGCACTACAGAATCATAGATTTTAAGCGCAACAAAGATGGCATTCCGGCGTTGGTTGAGCGACTCGAGTACGATCCTAACCGCAGTGCCAATATCGCGCTGGTGTGTTATGCGGACGGTGAGCGACGTTACATCATTGCACCTAAGGGTGTTAGTGCCGGTGACCGCTTGATGTCTGGCGCAGATGCTCCGATCAAGGTCGGAAATACTCTGCCAATTCGCAACATTCCGGTCGGGTCGGTCATCCATTGTGTCGAGATGAAGCCTGGCAAGGGTGCGCAGATAGCGCGCAGTGCTGCCGCCTCCGTGCAATTGGTAGCTCGCGAGGGTACCTACGCGACGCTGCGGTTACGCAGCGGCGAGATGCGCAAGGTATTGTCCGATTGTCGCGGTACGATTGGCGAAGTTTCCAATAGTGAACACAGCTTGCGATCGCTTGGTAAGGCGGGGGCTGCGCGCTGGCGTGGCGTGCGTCCGACGGTGCGCGGCGTAGCAATGAATCCAGTCGATCACCCGCATGGAGGTGGCGAAGGCCGTACCTCGGGCGGTCGTCATCCGGTATCCCCGTGGGGCATGCCCACTAAGGGATACAAGACGCGCAAGAACAAGCGTACCGACAAATATATCCTTCGTCGTCGCAAATAGACGTCGATTCGCAAAATATTAGAAGAGGAGTGCCAAGGTGCCACGCTCGCTGAAGAAAGGACCATTTGTAGACCTTCACCTAGTTAAGAAGGTCGAGGCCGCTGTTGCGACCAAAGATCGACGGCCGATCAAAACCTGGTCGCGTCGGTCGATGATACTGCCCGACATGGTTGGGCTAACGATTGCCATTCACAACGGTCGACAGCACATTCCAGTGCTGATCAACGAAGAGATGGTAGGGCATAAATTGGGCGAATTTTCGCCAACGCGCACCTATCGTGGGCACGCGGCTGACAAGAAGTCCAAGCGCTAAGCGCGGCGACGGCTGAAAGAGGATTGATACGGTGGAAGTAGCAGCAGTTTTAAAAGGGGCCAAAATTTCAGCGCAGAAAGTGCGTCTGGTTGCGGACCAGGTGCGCGGCAAGCCGGTTGAAGAGGCTCTGGATATACTTCAGTTCAGCGGACGAAAGGGCGCTGACATCATGAAGAAAGTGCTCGAGTCGGCGATTGCTAATGCCGAGCACAACGCCGGAGCAGACGTCGATGAGCTTTTCGTGACAACCGTGTTTGTCGACGAGGGCGTGACGATGAAACGCATTAAACCAAGAGCTAAAGGGCGCGCTGATAGAATACTAAAGCGCAGCTGCCATATTACAGTCAAAGTTGCTGAGAAGTAGAGCAGAGGTTCGGGAGACCACTCAATGGGCCAAAAAGTACATCCAACCGGTATTCGTCTGGGCATCGTTAAGAAGCACAGCTCGACTTGGTACGCAGGCAATAAAGATTACGCTGAAAAGCTCTATCAAGATCTGACTGTGCGCGATTTTATTCGCAAGCGCTTGGCGCATGCGTCTGTCAGTCGGGTTGATATAGAGCGCCCATCAGATAGCGCTCGGATCACAATTCACACAGCACGGCCGGGAATTGTTATCGGTAAAAAGGGCGAAGATGTTGAGCGTCTGCGGAACGAAGTCGCCAAGCAGATGAATTGCGCGGTGCACATCAATATAGAAGAGATCCGCAAGCCCGATCTCGACGCGTCGCTGACGGCCCAAAACGTCGCTCAGCAACTCGAGCGCCGAGTGATGTTTCGAAGAGCGATGAAACGCGCGGTACAAAACGCTATGCGCGGTGGCGCGCTAGGCGTAAAAATTCAGGTTGGCGGTCGACTTAACGGCGCGGAGATTGCGCGTTCAGAGTGGTACCGGGAAGGGCGAGTGCCGTTGCACACGCTGCGCGCAGATATCGATTATGCGACGGCTGAAGGGAACACAACGTATGGCGTGATCGGCGTCAAAGTGTGGATCTTTAAAGGCGAAGTTCTCGGTGGCGAGCAGCAGGAAGCGCCTGCCAGCAAAGAAAAAAGTAACAGGAAATAAGCGAGAAGGGTAACGCGACATGTTGCAACCAAAACGTACAAAATTTCGCAAGATGCACAAGGGCCGCAACCGCGGTTTGGCACTGCGTGGCAGTAAGGTCAGCTTTGGCGAGTTCGGTTTAAAAGCGACGGGTCGCGGCCGCTTGACGGCGCGTCAGATCGAAGCGGCGCGGCGAGCTATCTCTCGGCACATAAAGCGTGGTGGAAAAATCTGGATTCGAGTGTTTCCGGACAAGCCAATTACTCAAAAGCCGCTAGAGGTTCGCATGGGTAAGGGTAAGGGTAATGTAGAATACTGGGTAGCACTGATCCAGCCGGGTCGAGTTATCTATGAAATGGAGGGCGTCAGCGAACAGTTGGCGCGCGAGGCGTTCGCACTGGCCGCAGCCAAGCTGCCCATAGCGACAACATTTGTTAAACGTTCGGTGATGTGATTATGAAAGCTAGCGAATTGCGCGAAAAGTCGACTGACGAGCTGAAAGAGGCGTTGAGCGCCGAGCACAAACAGCAGTTTAAATTGCGAATGCAGTTGGCGACGGGGCAGTTGTCGGAGACCCATCTGGTCAAGTTGGCGCGCCGCAACGCTGCAAAGATTAAAACAGTGCTGAACCAGAAAGCCGGAGAGTGAAGATGTCCGAAAGCAAAACAAACACGCGTAATCTGACTGGTAGGATCACCAGTGACAAGATGGATAAGACCATCACGGTCATGGTTGAGCGCCGCGTCAAGCACCCGGTATACGGTAAGATTTTGACCAAGTCGTCAAAGATCAAGGCTCACGATGAGAGCAATGACGCGCAAATGGGCGATCTGGTGACGATTGCTGAGTGTCGACCTATATCCAAGCACAAGTCTTGGGTGCTGGTAAATGTGGATGAGCGAGCAACCGTCTAGTAACACTGCGGTGCGCCTAAGTGACAGGGTAAGAAAATGATTCAAACAGAAAGTTATCTCGATGTGGCAGACAACAGCGGTGCACGGCGTGTGATGTGTATCAAGGTGCTCGGCGGCTCGCATCGGCGCTACGCCCGGGTGGGCGATATCATCAAAGTGACGGTCAAAGAGGCGATTCCTCGCGGCAAAGTCAAGAAGGGCCAAGTGATGAGTGCCGTAGTGGTGCGCACCAAAAAGGGTTTGCGTCGTCAGGACGGTAGTTTGATCAAGTTTGATGACAATGCGGCGGTGCTGTTAAACGCCAGTATGGCGCCAGTGGGAACGCGCATTTTTGGGCCAGTAACACGCGAGCTGCGAACCGAGCGCTTTATGCGTATTATTTCGCTCGCTCCGGAAGTGCTCTAGGAGAGGATGTAGATATGGCGATGTCAAAAATTAAGCGCGACGACGAAGTGATCGTCATTGCGGGCAAGGACAAGGGCAAGCGCGGCAAGGTTGTCAAGGTGTTGGAAAAAAACCGCTTGATAGTGGCCGGTGTGCAGATGATCAAAAAGCATCAGAAGCCCAATCCGCAAGCGGGTATTCCAGGTGGGATTATTGAGCGCGAAGCGCCTATCCAGGTCTCTAACGTGGCGATCTTTAACGCCGCAACGAGCAAGGCAGACCGCGTCGGGTTTAAATTTCAAGATGATAAAAAGATTCGTGTCTTCAAGTCTAACGGCGAAGCCGTAGACGCCTAAGGTAACAGGGAAATAACATGGCCAGGCTGCAACAACTATATAAAAACGAATTGGTAGCAAAGCTGAAGTCAGAGTTGTCGTTAGGCAACGTGATGGAAGTTCCGCGGATTACCAAGATTACGCTCAACATGGGTGTCGGCGAAGCGATTGGCGACAAAAAATCGCTCGAGAGCGCGGTGGCTGACTTGACTCTGATTGCTGGGCAAAAGCCGGTGATAAATAATGCGCGCAAGTCTATCGCTGGATTCAAGGTTCGCCAGGGTTGGCCAATTGGCACCAAGGTCACGTTGCGCAGCGAGCGCATGTACGAATTTTTGGAGCGTTTGGTGGGTATAGCGATTCCACGGATTCGCGATTTTCGCGGCATTAGCCCGAAGCAGTTCGACGGTCGCGGCAATTTTTCGATGGGGGTCAACGAACAAATTATCTTCCCCGAGATCGATTACGAGAAGATTGACAAGTTGCGCGGAATGGATATCACCATTACCACGACGGCACGCAATGACGACGAAGGGCGGGCGCTTTTGAGAGCCTTCAACTTCCCTCTAAAAGGTTAAACGAAATGGCAAAAGTATCGATGGTAGAGCGCGAAAAACGGCGTGCCAAAACAGTCGCAAAGTACGCCGAAAAACGCGCTGAGTTGAAGGCCGCAATTCGCAACGTCGAATTGTCTGACGAAGAGCGGTGGGATGCGCAGTTGAAATTCCAACAGTTGCCGCGTGACGCCAGTCCAGTGCGCCAGCAAAACCGCTGTCGCATAACCGGCCGTCCCCACGGTGTTTACAGAAAGTTTGGCCTGTGCCGAAACAAACTTCGCGAAGCAGCGATGCGCGGTGAAGTTCCCGGACTTGTTAAGTCTAGCTGGTAGGGTTGAGGAGCGTTATTTTATGAGTATGCAAGATCCAGTTTCAGATATGTTGACGCGCATCCGCAACGCGCACCACCGCAGCAAGCCCGACGTCAGTATGCCGTCGTCAAAGCTGAAGGTCTCGTTGGCCGCGGTTTTGCAGAGCGAGGGTTACATCGATGGTTACAGCGTCAGTGACGAAATAAAGCCGTCTTTGACGCTAGCGCTAAAGTACTTCGAGGGCAAGCCGGTTATTGCCGAGATTGACCGCATAAGCAAGCCGAGTCTCCGGCGCTATAGCGGCAGCGGTGATTTGCCAAAGGTCCGCAGTGGTCTGGGCGTGGCGATTATTTCTACCAGTCAGGGTGTTATGACTGATCGTGCTGCGCGCGCTGCCGGTATTGGTGGCGAAGTGCTTTGCACGGTATTTTAATAGGATTGAACGATGTCTAGAGTTGCAAAAAACCCCATTGAGGTACCCAGCGGTGTGCAAGTGACGCTGAGTAGCGGAGAGATTGCGGTAAAAGGTGCCAAGGGCACGCTGTCGATGCCGATAAACGCCGAAGTATCGGTGGTCGAGGAGAGCGGGGTATTAACCTTTGCGGCGCGCTCGTCGGGCAACTTCGCAAATGCTATGTCTGGCACCACGCGCGCTCTGGTCAATAATATGGTGACTGGTGTCACCGTCGGCTTCGAGAAAAAGTTAGAACTGGTGGGCGTCGGTTATCGCGCCCAAGTACAGGGCAGCAATATTAATTTAACGCTGGGGTTCTCGCATCCAGTGGTGTATGCATTGCCCGAGGGTGTGACGGCCGAGACGCCCAGCCAGACCGAGGTGGTGTTAAAGTCTTCGGACAAGCAAAAACTCGGTCAGGCCGCCGCAGAGATTCGCGCGTTCCGGCCACCTGAGCCCTATAAAGGCAAGGGTGTGCGGATAGATGGTGAGCGCATAAGACGCAAAGAAGCTAAGAAAAAGTAACAGGGTGAGATGATGAGCGACAAAAAAGTTTCCCGCCAACGCCGAGCTCGGCGAGTGCGAATGAAGATCCGCGAATTAGGTGCGACGCGCCTGTGTGTCAATCGTACTCCGCGGCATATTTATGCGCAGATCATAGGCGCCGATGGCGACCGTGTGGTGGCCAGTGCATCGACACTGGAGAAAGAGTTGCGTTCGGGTAGCACCGGTAACGCCGAAGCGGCCGCTGTGGTTGGCAAGTTAGTTGCCGAGCGAGCAGTCGCGGCTGGGGTTAGCAAAGTGGCGTTCGATCGTAGCGGTTTCAAATATCATGGCCGGATCAAGGCCTTGGCAGACGCCGCGCGTGACGCCGGCCTTGAATTTTAATAGGTAGATAAGCTATGGCTTTCACAGATCAAAAAGATTCTGCAGCTGAAGGAATGATGGAGAAGCTGGTACAGGTCAATCGCGTTGCGAAGACCGTAAAAGGTGGTCGCATATTTGCCTTTACTGCGTTGACGGTGGTCGGCGATGGCAAAGGCAAGGTCGGTTTCGGCCGCGGTAAAGCCCGCGAGGTACCACAGGCGATACAAAAGGCGATGGAAGCGGCGCGCCGCAACATGATCGACGTGTCTTTGGATGGTTCGACCATTCAGTACCCGATCAAGGGTATCCACGCTGCGTCTAAGATATATATGCAACCGGCGTCCGAAGGTACGGGTGTTATTGCCGGTGGCGCAATGCGCGCGGTGCTGGAATTGGCCGGTGTGCAGAACGTTCTAGCTAAGTGCTATGGCTCTACCAATCCGGTCAACGTGGTACGCGCGACTTTTAATGCGCTGCAAAACATGCGCTCGCCGGACGACGTTGCAGCCAAGCGTGGTAAGTCAGTAGAAGAGATTCTTAACTAGAGGCCGAAGATTCTCGGCGCGGTGGAAAAACATCATGGCAAAAGAAAAAACAATCAAAGTGACTCTCACCAAGAGCACCATTGGGCGATT
>CALGJN010000400.1:0-5389 GCA_937920185.1 uncultured Cellvibrionales bacterium
GGTTTCGGTCAATTGCAATCCTTACTAGTTGATAAAACCACCCGATTGGCGCGCCCAAAACCTGGCATAAACGCCATTCATTTCCAATAATTCCTCATGTCGCCCTTGCTCCGCGATGCGACCATGTTCGAGAACAATTAATCGATCCATCTGCGCAATAGTTGACAACCGGTGTGCTATCGCCAACACAGTTTTACCCTTCATTAACAACTCAAACTGCTCTTGGATTTCTGCCTCGACTTCCGAATCGAGCGCTGAGGTAGCCTCGTCTAACACAAGTATGGGTGCATCTTTTAAAATAACCCGAGCAATAGCAACCCGCTGCCGTTGCCCACCTGATAGCTTTACCCCGCGTTCACCTACTTTGGCCTTGAGACCTCGATTGCCCTCGCTGTCTACCAGATCAAAGATAAAGCTATCGGCCTTGGCGAGTGCTGCCGCTCGCAGTATTTGCTCTTCAGATGCGTCCGGCCGGCCGTAGGCGATGTTTTCGCCAATGGTACGGTGTAAAAGCGAGGTATCCTGCGTCACCATCGCGATGTTATGCCGCAAGCTCTCCTGTGTGACCGCGGAGATGTTTTGCTGATCGATTGTTATTGAGCCGTCCTCAAGGTCGTACAGCCGCAACAGAAGGTTGACCAAGGTCGACTTGCCCGCTCCCGAGCGACCTACTAAGCCGATCCGTTCGCCTGGCTTGATATGCAGTGAAAAATGGTCAAACACAGCGCTTTGATGGGCGTAATTAAAGGACATTTCCTGAAACCGAATATCACCATGTGGTACTGTCAAAATTTGCGCGCTTGGGGTATCTACCACCGATCTTGGTTGCGCAATGGTATTCATACCATCCTGAGTGGTGCCGATCGCCTCAAAGAGTCGTGCTAGTTCCCATATAAACCACTGGGCCATAGACTGGATACGCATGGTCAGCGCTCCGGCGACGGCGATGGCACCGGTCGATACGATCGACTGCGACCACAGCCAGACACCAAATCCCATGGTGCTGCATATAAGCAACGCATTTATAAAAATTAGCGTAGCATTTAACTGTGTAACTAAGCGCATTTGCCGATGTACCGATGACAGCATTTGCTGCATACTATTTTTGACGTACTGTTCTTCGACATTATCGGTCGAAAAAATTTTCACCGTTTGGATGTTGGTGTAGGCATCCACTACTCTGCCCGTCATTGTCGATCGGGCGTCGGATTGCTCGGTGGACACCTGTTTTAGAACCGGCAAGAAAAAGCGCATCACAGCGATGTAAGCACATAACCATATCAGCAACGGAATAACGAGACGCCAATCATTATTCATAAAAATCACGGCGGAACTGGAAAAATAAACCGCAACATAGACCAATAAACCATTAACACTGACAACTGAATCACGCACACTCAAAGCGGTCTGCATAACTTTAGTGGCAATCCGGCCAGAAAAATCATTGGCAAAAAAGTCGTTTGACTGACGCAGCAAATATCTGTGCGCACGCCAGCGAATCTGCATTGCAAAATTTCCCAGTAATCCTTGATTTTTGACTATCGAGTCGACCCAATGTAACAACGGCCAAATGATCAAAATAAGCAATACCATGCTGGTTAAGCTAGCGCCGTGGACTTGATAAAAGGTATTTGGATCGCCAACCTGCATCCAGTCTATTAACTTTCCGATAGCGCTCAGCATATACACTTCAACGACGGCGATAATCGCCGAGGTAATAAATAGAATGCTTAATAAGAATCTAAACGGTTTGGTGTAGTGCCAAACAAAAGCCAGAAGTGAAGACGGCGCTTGCTCTACCACTTGATTAGGAAACGGTTCGACAGCATTTTCTAGCAATTTGAACATATCGAGGCACGACGGAGATTGGTTGAGGGCGCGATTGTAGCATTCACTAGAGTTTGGAAAGCACTGAATCACCTTGGTTTTTTTGAAACTGAAAATTAACTTTTCAAAATCATTAAAAAGTTAATTTAAATAGAGAAAGCTGACGCTCTTTTAAACAATTACCTACCGATGTTGTGAATTGCAGGTAACCCTTGTTCGGGTACAATTCGGCAGAAGTAGGTGTGTTTACAGGCGACGTTGTAAATGCCGACCAAAACCTAAGGTCTTGCAACCTGAACCGTATAACTTATTAATTTATTGGCCTTTGTACTGGTTTTTGGCTACCCATTTTGGGTTGCACCCACGCTGTTGCTACATGGAGACAGTGGTTTTTTCGTGCATTGGTTTCGCTCCATTTGAAGGTAAGTCTGAACGCGACTACAGGGTTTACCCCGATTGGCGCGACCCAACGGTCAGGCGGGTGACTAAAGTATGGTCCGACACCATTATTCGGTTTGCCAAAACAGGGCAACCCAATGGTGGCGAGTTGACTAACTGGCCTAAGTATAACGATTGCGAGCGATACTGCCTTGTGCTTAACGAAGACTTTCAAGTTCAATCAGATCGGGATAAGCTGCATCGAAATGTATGGCAATCTGGGGCAGTAATGTAGCATGAGCAACTCATGGCTTTCGCAGGTAGAAGAAGAGATCATCGATCCACAACGACCGATCATTGACCCACACCATCATCTTTGGCAGAACAAAAAAAACGTCCCCGATTATGCGCTAGATGATCTTTGGGCCGATACCGCCAGCGGTCACAATATCGTTGGCACGGTATTTATCGAATGCAGCACCGACTACCGAAAGACAGGTCCCGAGCGGATGCGATGCGTCGGCGAGACCGACTACGTGGCCGCTGCCGCGGAGGTCTCTTTGCGAAAGGCCGGCAGAAGCCAACCGCCTATTTTAGGCATCGTCAGCCATGCAGACCTTTGCCTAGGGGTTGACGTTAGCGAGGTGCTCGACGCTCATCGCATTGCGGCCAATGGCTTACTACGCGGCATTCGCCATTCGGCGGCCTACTATCCCGACCCGCCCGCTGTGGATCGCTACGCCGGACGCACCGAGCATCTTTTACTGCGAAAAGATTTTCGTCAGGGCTTTGCCGAACTTGCGCCGGTTGGATTGACCTTCGACGCCTGGTTACTGCACCCCCAGATTCGCGAACTAACCGATTTAGCTCGCGCATTCCCGGACACCATAATTATTTTTGATCACTTTGGTGGACCTCTTGGGATCGGCCCCCATAAAGGCAAGCAAGCAGAGATATTTCTGCAATGGAAGCGCGACGTTTCCGAACTCGCGCGCTGCAAAAATGTTGTTGCCAAGCTGGGTGGCCTTGCCATGATGATCAATGGTTGGGGTTGGGATACGCGCGATAGGCCCGCTACCTCAGACGAAATAGTGGCAGCGCACGAGGGTTACTACCTGCACATGATCGACTGCTTTGGTCCCGCGCGCTGTATGTTCGAAAGTAATTTTCCGGTCGATAAGGAGTCAGTATCCTATGGCGTGTTATGGAACGCATTCAAAAAAATAGCCAAACGATTTACCGATGACGAAAAAAACGCGATGTTTCGCAGCAACGCCGAACGCATCTACCGACTGGACCGCCCAGATTAAATTTCTGTTCGTTGAACATTGCGCATTCGCTTCTCAACAAAGGATGCAACACCTTATTTAAAATCACCACGGGCTAGGCTCTCGTCTATCCAACTAGTAGTTTCGTTCATCGCCAGTGCCATCGCCATCGGCACGTCTTCGCTCATGTGTCGGTAGACCTGTTTTTTCATCATCGCAATATCCATCGGGCGAACACCATCTGTGTCTCAGTGTCTTAAAGTTTTGTGTTGCTTAGGTCTCTATCTTCATCTAGATCGTCTGAAGTCGTTGCATTGAACATGGCATTGAGACCCTCAAGATATGGATCTTCAATAGGTCTTGTTTTGCGCCAGTTGGCCTCTTGACCGCCCACTAAAAGCTCAGATGTACTTTTGGCTTTTGCAAGAGCATCAACGCGGATACCGGTTTTATGGTGACTGATAACCAGCTGACATTAGAGCAATGGCTGAGCATGTGGGGCAGTCTTTTGTATCTTTTAGTGGATGGTCTTTTCAGCTAAAAGTTCCGGAGAGATCGGCACATAGCATTCTTCTACTAAAAAACCCCTGTCTTTTTGAGAGGCGCTGTTAACACTTTTAGCCAAATGTGAATTCCCTGCACCTGCTGTAAGAATCGTGTTGCCATCACCATCCGTTATTTTGATACATTTCAACATAGACGCTGCCCGGACGACACGACCTCCCTCAATATTCCACGACGGAACGATCATATCGTCGTTTATCACTAGTTTGATTTCCTAGTTCGTTGCACACTTAGGATCTGTCTTCTACTTAGATCATCCAGGGCAATCGCGAACATCGCTAGACATGCAAAAGCCGTTATAATTAGTGTAAGAGCCATGGTTTGATTCCTTAGTAAACCGAATGCACCTTTGATACTATTTTTCCTGATCACTAGACGTATGTCTTCCATGCATATTTTTAATGTGCTGTATATCAAATATACATGAGGCGCTGGTTAAAGAGTTATACCTAGATTACTGACCATTACGATAACTTAAAAAAAGTATGCGACGTGTGACTAGTTAAAGATTTAAAACTAACTTTTAAGAATCATTAATGAAAGATTACCAGAGACATTGGGACATTTAAAAAGCTAAGAACAGCTAGGTAGCGTTAATCTTTAAATTTTCTCCTTTGCTTTTTAAGAATTTCTTTAAATTATTTTTAAAAGCTCTTCCTTTGGTATCCCTTTTGTCTATTGCGGGAAACAGGTCGAGGAAAATAAACACCGAGTTGGAGAGATTGTGTTGGAGACTTGGCAAGCTCATTGGAGCGGTGTGAGAGCTAAGGTACAAGTGGATTGCCGTGATCGCTAGCATGTCCTACATTATCCGTACCTAATTAGAATCAAGACCACAACAAGGTGAGAAGTTAATGAGGTGAAATGTCACTTTCCGAAGGAAAAAACGCGGCCACATAACTATGAAATGGCTCTGCGTACGCTATGTGGTAATCCTTCCAAAATCTTGCATATCCAATTTTAGTTTGAATTTCATTTCGGTAGTAGGCATCTGAACCTAGCCATAATTGAGTGGGTATGGAGTTGTCTAAGTGCTGGTAATAAAGATACTCCCAGCCATTGATTTCCATTAGAGCGTATTGGTTGCAACGTGCTAATAATGCAGACGAAAGTTCATCGTCGCCAGTTTGACATCGGACAACCAGAGTACTTAACTCAGGATTTTGAATCATCATGGCTCCTGGCCCCTGTGCCAGCGTTAAAGCATTATAATGCGCCTGACTACGTAGCAGTCGGTTACTGTCTGAAACCTGCATTGCAAGATAAACTAAGGAGATAATAATCGCGATGCCACCTATAAACTCCCCGATGTGGGCTAATCCTTGAAGGGAAATTTTGTTGTTTCGCATTAG
>CALGJN010000401.1:0-5390 GCA_937920185.1 uncultured Cellvibrionales bacterium
ATCACGATCACGATCACGATCACGATCAAGGTGTTCGATCAATAATGTGCCCCCATGCACTGCAATCAAACGCTGGTCACGGTCATTTATCAGTGGCCCACCGGACGCGCCAGGTCCGGTTGGACAATCGTGCAGCAGCAACTTTTTGTTGTAAAAATAGGGTGTTGCGAGGCTCTTACAGCCTCGGGCGATACGCATTGTATCGGACGCGGCATGGTATCCGATCTGCGCCAGAGGTGTCGCCATAAAAGGTGCTTCGATCACACTTGGAACTGGCTTAAGCTCAGCTTTAAGCTGCAGTGCCGGCGCGTAAAGCCTTCGCTTGAGAGCGATAAACACCAGATCGTTCTCGCTTTGCCGAATCGCCGGCCGGTCACTGGAGGAAACCATCACTTGTGAAATTTGCGCAAAGGGCATGGCTGCAAAACGCGCATTATTACCTCGGTACCAACAGGTTTTAAACCGCCGCTGTGTACGATGATCAAACAGTACGTGCGCCGCAGTCACGATGATTGAGTAATCTTTAAGTGGTTGCTGAATATGCGCGCCACTACCGCGCACCGCACCATCGCAAAAAATGCTCCCGCTGGCCTGTAGTAATTGATCTGCCGTGAGTGGCTTACTTGCCAGGACTCCAGCTGCGCTGCTTAACCCTGCAAGAATGAGGGTTGAGTAAAACGCGGCTAACGGACGCGCGCCTACTCGACCGCCGGCTATTGCAAATCTCCCCACAACGCCTGCAAAATTCCGAGCGCGGCGATCGGCGCTGTTTCAGTGCGCAATATCCGCGGGCCAAGCCCCACGGGCATAAAGCCCACGCGCTCAGCCGCCGCGATCTCACTCGCCTCAAAACCACCCTCGGGGCCGACTAACAGTACCACTCGGTTATCGATCGGCGTACGTTGCGCGATCCCGCGTTCGCCGCGATGATCGAGCAACAATTTTAAGCCAGATTGTGAAGAGCACAGCCACTCGCCGATAGTTGCCGCTGGACGCACGTCGGGGAGTCGGTTGCGTTGACACTGCTGACAGGCGTTGATCGCGATCTGCCGCCAGTGTTGGTTTTTTTTAATCGTCCTAGCTTGGCTGAGTTTGACCTCACAGCGTTGGGTGAACAGCGGAGTGATTTCGGCAATCCCAAGTTCGGTGGCTTTCTGAACCACAAGATCCATGCGTTCGCCGCGGGATATGCCGATAGCCAGATGGATGTGCAAGGGCGACTCTCGCTCGACTGGATCGAACTCCTTGGCAATAATGCGCGCCGACGCCTTACCGCTGGTCTCTAACACTGCGCGATACTCGCCGCCACGACCATCGAATACGACGACTGAATCCCCTTCAGATAAGCGCAATACCGAGCGCAAATAGCGCGCGCTATGCGGATCCAGTTGCAGCGGCACTCCGATAGCCAGCGGTTGTTCTACATACAGTCGCGGAATACGCATCGCCATTCACTCAGGGTTGTTCGGTGAGGCGCAAATTTTGACACAGTGCATCGATCACCGCGATATTATTCATGCTGTAAAAGTGCAGCCCTGGAGCACCCCCTTCGAGCAGTTTGCGGCATAACTCGGAAACCACATCGAGGCCAAATTCCACCAAATCGGTGCTGTCGTGACTGCGTTGTTGCAGTTGCTGGCGTAACCAGCGGGGTATTTCAGCGCCGCAGCTATCCGAAAACCGAACCAGGTTATGGTAGTTGGTCAACGGCATGATGCCGGGAATTATCGGCGCATCAATCCCTTGTTTGGCAGTTTCATCGATAAATCTAAAATATGCGTCGGGGTTGTAAAAATACTGGGTGATAGCGCGATTGGCGCCTGCCCGAACCTTCTCTGCGAGCCAATAGACGTCGCGATCGTAACTCTCTGCCTCGGGGTGAATTTCTGGGTAGGCGGCCACCGATATATCGAAGTGATCGCCAAACGAATCGCGTATCAACGCAACCAATTCGTTGGCGTGAGTGAGTTGGCCGACGCCCGCGATGCCCGACGGAAGGTCGCCGCGAAGCGCAACCACTTGCTTAATGCCTTTTTGGCGGTAGCTGTCGAGCAGCTCGACCAGTTCACCCGCACTGTCGCCACCGAACGACAGATGCGGTGCTGCGCTAAAACCATTGCTCTGAATGGTTTCCACCAACTGCTGCGTCGATGCGCGCGTCGACCCACCGGCGCCGTATGTCACCGAGTAAAATGCCGGCTTATAGCGCGCAAGTCGCCGACACATATCAGTGATTTTTTGCCGCCCGAGATCACCCTTTACGGAAAAAAACTCGAAGCTAATATGCGCTCCATCGGACATTGGAAATCCCTTTATTTTGGTTGCAAGAGAACGCTAGTATTTGTAGCTGTCGCTTTTGAATGGACCGTCGACGGGTACTTTGATGTAATCCGCCTGCGCCTTGGTCAATTTGGTGATAACACCACCAAAACCCCGCACCATGTGGGCGGCCACCTCTTCGTCTAGATGCTTTGGCAGTACTTCGACGCGCAGCATTGCCGCCTGCGTAGCGGCATCTTGGTCGGCAAATCGCTTGCCAAAAAGATCAATTTGCGCCAGTACTTGGTTGGCAAATGAGCCATCCATAATACGGCTGGGGTGGCCCGTGGCATTGCCTAGGTTGACCAACCTCCCCTCGGCCAATAACAACAAATGGTCGACACTGTCGCTGTTGCGATAAATCTTGTGTACCTGCGGTTTAATCTCTTCCCAGCGCCAATTTGCGCGCATGTACTCGGTGTCTATTTCATTGTCAAAGTGACCAATATTGCACACCACGCAACCGGACTTAAGCGCGCTCAACACGTCTGAGCCACAGACGTTGAAATTGCCAGTGCTGGTAACCAGTAAATCGGTGTGTGCTAACAGCCCGGTATCGACGCCGTTTTCGACGTCGCCGTCGATGTAGGTCGACACCAGTTCGTATCCGTCCATACAGGCTTGCATAGCGCAGATTGGGTCCACCTCGGTGACCTTGACGATCATGCCCTCTTGACGAAGCGATTGCGCCGAGCCTTTGCCAACGTCGCCATAACCAATCACCAGCGCTTTTTTGCCGGCCAGTAGATGGTCTGTTGCGCGTTTAATTGCGTCGTTGAGACTATGGCGGCAGCCGTACTTGTTGTCGTTCTTTGACTTGGTCACCGAATCGTTGACATTGACTGCTGGGATTTTTAACTCACCGTTTTCAAGCATTTCATAAAGTCTGAGAACGCCAGTAGTGGTCTCTTCGGTCACGCCGTGAACCGAATCTAACACGCCTGGATAGTGCTGGTGGAGCATCGCGGTAAGATCACCGCCATCATCGAGAATCATGTTGGCATTCCAGGGTACGCCATCTTTGAGAATCTGTTGTTCTAGGCACCACTCATATTCTTCTTCGGTCTCACCTTTCCAGGCAAAAACCGGCGTTCCATTGGCCGCGACTGCGGCGGCAGCATGGTCTTGAGTCGAAAAAATATTGCACGAGGTCCAGCGTACTTGCGCACCCAGTGCCTCAAGCGTTTCGATCAATACCGCGGTTTGAATGGTCATATGGATACAACCGAGAATGCGCGCACCTGCCAATGGCTGTTGCGCGCTGTATTTCTCCCGCAGGGCCATCAGCGCCGGCATTTCAGATTCGGCAATCGAAATTTCTCGACGCCCAAATTCGGCAAGTTGGATATCGGCGACTTTATAGTCTGGGCCTGTGGCGTTATTTTTAACGGTTTGCACTTGCGCACTCATGGTCTTTCCTCATATTACAATTGAAGGTTATCTAACACTACGCAGTTTCTGCTGTTTGAGATGTTTTAAAGCGCCTTGCTCAGGGCTTCTGCGCGGTCGGTTTTTTCCCAGGTAAAATTTTCCAGTTCGCGCCCGAAGTGTCCATAGACAGCAGTAGGTCGGTAGATTGGGCGGCGCAAATCGAGCATCTCGATCAAGCCACTTGGACGAAGGTCAAAGTGTTCCCGCACCAGCGCCGAAATTTCATGGTTGGGGAGTTTTCCGGTACCCATGGTGTCGATGCTGATGGACGTCGGTTCTGACACCCCGATGGCGTAGGATATCTGAATTTCGCAGCGTTCGGCGAGGCCGGCGGCGACGATATTTTTGGCCACATATCGTCCGGCATAGGCGGCAGATCGATCAACTTTGGTCGGATCTTTGCCGGAAAATGCTCCGCCGCCGTGATGCGCCATACCGCCGTAGGTATCGACAATAATTTTTCTGCCGGTCAACCCGCAATCGCCCATTGGACCGCCGATTTCAAAATTGCCGGTCGGGTTGATGTGGTATCGGGTCTCGCTATGCAGCCACTCGGCGGGTAGGACGTCGGCGATAATCAACTCGCGCACCGCTGCCTGCAAATCTGCCTGAGAAACTGAGCCGGCGTGCTGGGTGGACAATACCACGGCGTCAATAGCGACCGGAATACCCTGGTCGTACCTGAGCGTCACTTGGCTTTTTGCATCGGGTCGCAGCCAGGGCAGACTGCCGTCTTTACGGAGCTCGGCCTGGCGTTCCATCAAGCGATGAGCATAGTAGATCGGCGCCGGCATCAGCGTCTCAGTTTCGTTGCTGGCATAACCAAACATCAACCCCTGATCACCGGCCCCTATGTCCTTGTTGCCATCTGCATCTACACCGACAGCTATATCAGGGCTCTGCTTGCCGATTGCATTCAGCACCGCGCAAGAATTGCCGTCGAAGCCGAGTTCGGAATGGTTGTAGCCTATATCGTTGATGACCTGTCTGACGATTGTTTCAAGGTCGACGTAGGTATCGGTACGAACTTCCCCGGCGATCACCACCATGCCGGTTTTAACCAGTGTTTCTACGGCTACGCGCGCGTGCGGGTCATCGCCGATGATCGCATCCAAAACCGCGTCGGAGATTTGATCGGCCATCTTGTCCGGATGGCCCTCGGAGACCGATTCTGAGGTAAAAACACTGTAGCTCGACATGCTGGATCCTTAAATGGGTAAAAGTGCTTCGGTAGCGCCCCGTATCGGCGCTGCCTGTGGTTTGACGAACAGCCGCAATTGCACGCGAAAACCGTTGCGCTGTGCCAAGTAGAGACTACTACCGTCAACCAGGCCTGCGGAGCGGGCCCAGTGACTTAACTGAGCCGGCTCAAAACCCATCCACAGGTCGCCGCAAGATTCTCTCGTCCACTGCTGGTTGTGGGCGCACAGGTCGGTGATTAAAAGTATGCCGCCGGGATTTAACAACGCGGCGCAGTCGGTAATAATCTGCGCCGGCAGCGGGTTGTGGTGGAGTACCATGTTCAGAGACAGGCAATCGGCTTGCAGTTTGAGCTTTCTAGCCAACGTCGTGTCGCCGTGTAACAGTTGGATGTTGGGTAGGTTTTGCGATGTCGCTCGCTGGCGGCATTGTTCGAGCAT
>CALGJN010000402.1:0-17123 GCA_937920185.1 uncultured Cellvibrionales bacterium
GCATAAAAAGCCATCATTAAGGTAATCTCTAAATCCCAAAAACTCCAATTCCTCGGGATCATCAAGCCGGTAAAGATCAAAATGATAGACCCTTCCAATCGGCAAATCATAGGGTTCAACCACCGTGTAAGTAGGACTCTTAACGCTGCCGCGATGCCCCAACCCGCGGAGAATGCCGCGCGCCAATGTGGTTTTCCCCGCGCCTAGATCGCCGCTTAAAGTCAGCATTGTTCGGCCTCTGATCTGCGCCGCCAGTCGACCGCCAAAAGCGTTCATGGCGGCCTCGTCGTCCAATTCAAAAATCCGCTCTAAAGGCATCGGTGGCAGTCGTAAATCAGGCAAAACTACAGCAACTCGTCGGCACTGTGCTGAGGGTTTAACAGCCGTCTTAGCTGGGGTAATATATCGCTGGCGGCAAGGCCAATTTGCCCGGTCTGTTGCGCGGCCATATCAGCGGCACTCGAATGCAGGCAGCAACCCAATTCCGCCGCTGCCTGCAATGGCAAACCCTGGGCGATTAATCCGCCGACAACACCCGCTAAAATGTCCCCCATACCACCACTGGCCATGCCGGCATTACCGTAAGTACAGACCCCAATGGGATCCTTAGACGTGCCAATGACTAGACTCCCGGGGCCTTTTAAAATGACCACAGCCGAATATTTATCGCGCAGTTGCGCGACCGCTGCAAATCGGTCTGCCTCGATCTCGCGCACCGATATATTCAATAATCTAGCCGCTTCGCCGGGGTGCGGTGTCATCACCCAACGGCTGACCTGTGGGTCCACAGCAATCCTACCCTCGGCAATAATATTTAGCGCATCGGCATCCAGAAGCGTTGGCAAGCCGGCGGCTAGTGCCTTCTGTAACAGCTGCTCTGACCAAGCCGACCGACCAAGCCCGGGGCCCAACACCAAAACACTGGCGCGGGTCAACAGCGGCTCTAGCGCCTGTCCCGAGACTATAGCCGTCGCCATAATCTCGGGCTGACGCACCAACATAGCGGCGACATGCTCTGGACGAGTCGCCAAAGAAACCAGCCCAGCACCGACCCTGAGGCAGGCCTGCGCGGCCATAATCGCCGCGCCGCCAAAGCCCCTATCACCGCCGACCACCATGACGTGACCCAACTGAGATTTATAAGCATCTGCAGCCCGCATCGGCAAATTTTCCAGCGCTCTATCCACATCGAGCAGTTTGGCGCTCGGCGGATAGTCGCTGTAACCAACGTTCGGTAGGTCCAACGAATGCCAAATGATTTCGCCACAAAAGACCGCCGCACGACCCGTAAACAAACCGCGTTTAGGGGCGATAAAGGTCACCGTAAGATCCGCCATAACGGCAGCATCTGCAACCGCGCCAGTATCGGCATTTAATCCAGACGGTACGTCAACCGCAACCACCGGCAGCAGGGCGTCATTGATCTGTCGAATAGCCCGCCGATAATCTTGCTGCAACTCGCCGCGCAACCCTGTTCCGAGCAGGGCGTCGACGATAATACCTTGATCCAAATCGAGCGGCGTCTGGCCGTCACAAAAATCCACCGCCGCTTGCTCGGCGATAGAGCGCGCGTGCGTCACATCGGGCAACATTTTTGAGCGATCACCGACTTCGACAACGCGCACCGAAATACCTTCGTTTACCGCCAACGCAGCGATTGTATAACCATCGCCTGCATTATTGCCGGTGCCACAAAAAACCGTCAACTGACGCGGTTCGCCAAATTCTTGCAGCAATTCGTCCAGCAAGGCCTTACTTGCACGCGCCATGAGTTGCGCAACGCTAAACCCGGATTTTTGGATTGCCGTTCGCTCAATTTTCTTGACCGTTTCAGTAGTGTGGAGTAAATCTTCTAACGAGCGCAGCGACATCGCGTTAATATCCCAGTAATATTGGCGCTAGTATAATCCAGATAAGTCTGCAAACCATGCCCCAGATTGCCGATAAAACAGAGAATCTTGCGATTTTAGCCAAAAAAATTAAGGCTTGGGGGGCACAACTCGGATTTCAACAAGTCGCCATCGTCGAACCGGATCTGTCCGCGGCATCAGAAAAACTTCACCAGTGGCTCGCCAGTGAATACCACGGCTCGATGGGTTGGATGTCGGAGCATGGAGACAAACGCTACGTGGTCGACAAACTGGTTGACCATACCGTGCGAGTGATTTGCGTACGCATGGATTATCTCTCTGACAACAAGATGATCGCAGTACTCAAAAATGACAATAAGGCGTACATATCGCGTTATGCGCTCGGTCGCGACTACCATAAATTGATCCGTCGACGGTTGGCGTCACTGGTCGCATTTATCCGCGCCGAATTGCCCTCAATGGCCCTCAGCCAGCGAGCCTTTGTCGATAGCGCGCCAGTCATGGAAAAACCGCTGGCTGAGCAGGCAGGCCTCGGCTGGATGGGCAAGAACACGTTAATTCTGAACGACAAGGCCGGCTCGTGGTTTTTCCTCGGTGAAATTTACACCTCGCTGCCGCTGCCGGTCGATCACAGCGAACAGCCCAATCGCTGCGGCAAGTGCCGTGCTTGCATCAAGGTGTGCCCCACAGATGCCTTTCCGGAACCTTACGTGCTCGATGCTAGGCGCTGCATTTCCTATCTCACCATCGAGCACAAAGATGCGATACCTATCGAGATCAGACCGCTGATGGGTAATCGAGTTTTCGGCTGCGATGACTGTCAAATCAGTTGCCCCTGGAATCGCTATCCACAGCGCACAGGGGAGTCCGATTTTACCCCGCGTCACGGCCTCGATGAGCCCGAATTAGTGACGTTATACAATTGGAGCGAAGTCGAATTTCTACGCTACACCGAGGGGTCTCCAATCAGGCGCATCGGTTACCAGCGCTGGCAGCGTAATCTCGCGGTTGGACTTGGCAACGCTAGCGCCAACTCTGAAATTCTCGCCGCCCTCGAACGCAGCGCGGCGCAGTCATCAGACCTCGTTCGTGAACACGTGCAATGGGCCATCGAACAACAACGCCACAAAATCGCTCACAAGGCGATGCCAAAATAAGCCCTAAACGCGGATAAAAACCTCGCGGTAATAACGCAATTCGGCAATAGAATCATAGATATCATCCATTGCTAAGTGACTGCCTTTTTTATTGAAACCCGATGCCAAGTCGGGCTTCCAACGCCTGACTAATTCCTTCAAAGTCGAGACGTCTAGATTACGATAATGAAAATAGTCAGCCAATTGAGGCATATAATTGACCAGAAACCTGCGATCCTGACAAATTGAATTACCACACATCGGCGATTCGTTACTGCCGACCCAACGGTTTAAAAAATCCAACGTCTGGTTCATCGCCTCGGATTCATTCACCGAACTGCGGTTCACCCTATCGATCAACCCCGAACCTCCATGTTGTCGGGTATTCCATTCATCCATGGCGTCGATCACTGCAGCATCTTGATGAATAGCGAGTACTGGGCCCTCGGCCAAGATATTCAGGTCGCTATCGGTTACTAGCGTGGCAATTTCGATTATTTTGTCACGATCGGGCGCTAGGCCCGTCATTTCTAGATCTATCCAAATCAAATTTAGTGGATGCTTGTCAGTCATAGGGATGCCTTGGTTAAATTCTTCAATAGAACGGCGCTTTTTACTGGCAGTACGACAAAATCACGCCGATGAGGGTACAATCATGCCAGGGTCAATTATGCTCTATCCGCGCCATAGGTGGAAACATCGATGCGTAACAGTTACCAACGGTACTGCAATGTCCAAACGTAAATTGACCAAACGCCAAAAGGCGCGAATCCAATCCGGCCAAGACAATGCCAACGCACTGGCTGCGACCTCTGACACCCGACCCATCGACGCTGCAAGTCTCGGACCCGAAATCAGCGGCAGGGTGATTAGCAATTTCGGCTCACAACTGGATATAGAAGGGCTCGAAGGTATCCACAATGCCAGCCTCCACCGCTGCCACAAAAGAGCTAATGTCGATACACTGGTGGCGGGTGATCATGTGGTCTGGCGAACCGGCGAACCCTACGGCGTGGTGGTCGCGCGCAAACCACGAACATCCGAACTGGTGCGCCCTGACATCTACGGAAAAATCAGACCGGTGGCCGCCAACGTCGACTGCATCGCGGTGGTTTTTGCCTGCGCGCCCACCCCCTACAGTAATCTAATCGACCGCTATTTAGTGGCGGCAGAGGCGCAGGGTATAACGCCAATTTTGGTCGCCAATAAGATCGATCAGCTTAGCCATCAAAATACCCCAAAAGTCGAACGCTTGATGGCTAACTACGCCAAGATTGGCTATACCGTTATACCGGTCTCCGCCGAGACTGGTGCGGGAATCGACGCGCTGCAAACCTACCTCCGCAAACACACTTGCATATTCGTCGGCCAATCGGGGGTTGGCAAATCATCGCTGATAAATCATTTGCAGCCCGAGGCTAAAACTGCCGTAGCCGCGCTTTCGAGCCGACGAGATAAAGGCGTCCACACAACTACAGCATCGCGCCTCTACCACCTCCAGAGCGGTGGTGTGTTGATCGACTCTCCCGGTATTCGTGAGTTCTCGCTTTGCCATCTGGAAGCCGACCGTGTGATCGAGGGGTTTATTGACTTTCACCCCTATCTTGGCCACTGCAAGTTTCGCGATTGTAAACACCTCAACGAACCCGAATGTGCCCTGCTAAAGGCCGTCGACAAGCAAGAAATCTTGCGCGATCGACTCAACAACTACCATCAAATAGTCAGTAGCCAAGACTAGTTATAGAGTCTGACCCATCGCGTAAGTTATACTCATCGCCTCGACGGGCACGCTGAACGCCGCCCATAAAGCATCGATCCGAGATAGACCCGGAACAATTTCAACTAGATTTAGTGTGGCTACTAGCATGCATCACAAAGCAGATATCGTCGTTGCAGCGCAGCGCCTACTCCCCAAGCATTGGCTGTCTCGACAGATAGCGCGCCTAGCAGAATCTCGCGTGGCTTGGTTTAAAAACTTGTTGATCAAGCGCGCCATATTCGCATTCGACATCGATCTCGGGGAAGCCGACCGATCGCGGATCGAAGATTATCACAGCTTTAATGATTTCTTTACCCGCGCGCTAAGAGATGGCGCGCGCCCCATAGACCCCCTAGCCGAGGCGATCGTCTCACCGGCAGACGGCAGCATTAGCCAAATTGGCACGCTTGAAGATGACCGAATACTTCAGGCAAAAGACAGCGACTACTCAGCAGCACAACTGATTGGCGATCAGCAGCAGGCCAAAAGCTATGTAAACGGATCATTTGCGACCATTTATCTATCGCCCAGTGACTACCACCGCGTGCATATACCCTGCGCGGGCAAATTGCTTAGCACACGTTATATCCCCGGCGATTTGTTTTCCGTCAACGACCTGACAAGCCAAGCGCTGCCCGGATTATTCAGTAACAACGAGCGCCTTGTTTGCGAATTTGAATCGCTGTCGACCGGCAACTTTTGCGTAATATTTGTCGGCGCAATGCTGGTTGCGGGTATCGAAACTCTGTGGGGCGGTGTAGAGCAACCCGGCGGTGGCAACGTTCGCGAACAACGCTATGCTGGAACCACACATGACTTTAGCAAGGGTAGCGAACTCGGGCGATTTAAATTTGGCTCTACGGTAATCATGCTCTTTCAAGCAGAGCATTGCAGTTGGTTGGAAACGGTCAAAGCAGGCGATGAAATCCGCGTCGGCGAACGCATCGCCACGCTCTCAACCGTCGTTGCAGCAGACACCTAATCACCTCAATCGCGCAATGAATAACGGTGTACCGCATCGATAAAAATACCGGCATTCGCCGGATCGACATCCGGCGTGATACCGTGACCGAGGTTGAAAACATGCCCATTACCGGCGCCAAAAGACGCTAAAATTCGCTCAACTTCGGCCTCGATAGCGCCTCGACCGGCGCGCAATACCGCAGGGTCCATGTTGCCCTGCAGCGCCACTCGGTGGCCTACTCGCCGCCTCGCCTCGCCTATGTCGACGGTCCAATCCAAGCCGAGAGCATGGCAGCGGGTATCGGCGATATCCTCCAGCCATGCGCCCCCGCCCTTGGTAAATAAAATCACGGGGATTTCCAAACCATCGCGCTCAGTGATCAATCCGGCAACAATTTTTTGCATGTAGGCCAGTGAAAATTCGCGGTAGGCTGGGCCGCTCAGAGCGCCGCCCCAAGTGTCAAATATCTGTACCACCTGGGCACCATTAGTAATTTGCGCGTTGAGATAGTCAATGGTCGATAACGCCAATTTCTCCAGTAACAAATGCAGTAGTTCAGGTTTCTGATAAAGCCAACTTTTACTGCGCGCAAAATCTCGACTACTCTGGCCTTCGATCATATAAGTCGCTAACGTCCACGGCGAACCGGCAAAGCCGATCAACGGCACTCGACCGTTGAGTTCTCGGCGGATCAGCGCAACGGCATCGGTGACGTAATTCAAGTCGCGAGACGTGTCTATCACCGGCAACGCTTCTACGTCACTAGCCGTGCGCAATGGTTTACGGAATTTTGGTCCTTCACCCTCGGCAAAATAAAGTCCCAAACCCATGGCGTCGGGAATCGTCAAGATATCGGAAAATAATATCGCCGCGTCGAGGTCAAAGCGCTCCAGAGGTTGCAGTGTTACCTCACAGGCCAGCTGCGGGTTACTGCACAGGCTCATGAAATCGCCGGCGCTGGCCCGCAGTGCGCGATACTCGGGCAAATAGCGCCCGGCTTGGCGCATCATCCACACCGGTGTGCGCGTCGTCGGCTGACGCAACAGCGCTCGAATCAAGCTATCGTTTTTTAACTGTGTCATTGAAATCCTTAAACTGAGCGCGCAACAGCGCAAATTAAGCAAGTCGCGCCGTAACTCGCTAGAACTATGTACGGCGCTTAAGAGATCATCGATTGCCCGCCACAGGCAGACATTAAGAGTTGCCGCAAATGCGTTTCCGGCACATCAGCGGTCACCTCAGCGGTGCCGAGTGACTTCAGTATCACCAGCCTCATCTGACCATCTAAGACTTTTTTGTCACGCTGCATTAGGCGCTTAAAATCATCTACCTGCATACTTTTCGGGGGGGTTATTGGCAGTCCACAGCGTTGCAAAATCATTCGTATGCGCGCCACTTCAGCGACCGACACATACCCCAACGACGCCGACAATTGCGCCGCCATCAGCATACCAGCCGATACCGCCTCGCCATGAACCCAGTTGCTGTAGTCCAAAAATGTCTCGATCGCATGTCCAAAGGTGTGGCCTAAATTTAAAATGGCTCGCACGCCCTGCTCGGTTTCATCCGCCGCGACCACATCGGCTTTAATCTGGCAGGATCGCTCTATCGCATAGGTCAAAGCGCCGGCATCTCGCCGCAATAGTTCATCGAGATGATCCTCCAGCCAAACGAAAAAATCGGCATCCGCAATCAATCCATACTTGATGACCTCTGCTAAGCCCGCAGCGAATTCGCGCTCAGACAGCGTGACCAGTGTGTCGGTATCGACCACCACCGCCAGAGGCTGATAAAACGCGCCGATCATGTTTTTACCAAGACGGTGATTGACGCCAGTTTTACCGCCGACCGATGAATCGACCTGCGATAATAGCGTCGTTGGAATCTGTACAAAGGGTACGCCGCGTTGATAGGAGGCCGCTGCAAATCCGGTCATATCCCCAACAACCCCTCCACCGAGAGCAATTAATGTGGTTTTTCGGTCGTGCCCTCCGCGCAATAATGCGGTAAAAATCAAATCTAGACCGTCCAAATTTTTAAACTTTTCGCCGTCTGGCAAAACCACGCTGTCGACGCTTTTTCCGTCGAGACGATCGCGGATGACATCGAGATAGAGCGGTTCAACGGTTGTATTACTGACCACCAATAGGCGACTACCGCCAACGTACTGTGCGATATCGGTCGACTGTATAGTCCCCGATCCAATAAAAATGGGATAACTGCGATAACCCAGCGACACGTCTATGCGCCGTGTCGGTGATCCGTTAGCTTGTTCTGAAATAGCCATCTCCAGCGCTGCGTTGGTGCGAAAATTGTATGCATGAAATCGACTGCCAAACGCAGATTCGAATGCGCCAAGACTTTATCATAGTGCGTCTAGCGCTTCAGCCAGTTTCTTGACTACCCGCGATAGTTGGCCTCGCCCGGAGGGGAAAATCACGTCCGCTACCTCTCTGTAAAACGGGTCGCGCGTCTCTAACAGTTTCTCTATTACCGCGGCGGGATCATCGACTTGCAACAATGGCCTTTTCTTGTCTCGCCGCGTGCGCTCAATCAGCTGCTCTTTGTTGGCGGTCAAATACACCACCGGACCGCTATTGATGAGTAATTTACGATTGTCCTCGCGAATTACTATCCCGCCGCCAGTGGCGATTACTGCACAATCCTGCTCGGCAATAACCTCGGCAAACACCCGTGCCTCGCGATCGCGGAATCCCTCTTCGCCATCGACATCAAAAATCCATTGAATGTCGGCCCCCGTACGGGCCTCGATTTCAGCATCGATATCGAAGAACGGTCGTTTTAAAAAAGACGCCAGCGCCCTGCCGATAGAGGACTTGCCCGCGCCCATTGGACCGACCAAAAAAACGTGTCTACAGGTCATATACGGGCCTATTAATTAGTTGCACGATTGTAACCCGAGAGGGTTCTTTTCTCATACTTTATTGTGCCTCGATCACCGTCCAAAAATATTGCGCAGCGGTTTCCATCGTCGGGCATTCTCTCTCGCCCATAGGTTTATCGAAAGCGCATAAAGACCTCGACCGAGCGCATTTTTTGCGCGCCTGACGCATCCTCGAACGGTTCTGAAAAAATCACTGACAACGGGGTTATCAGTAGCACTTGCACGCCCTTTGCGCCAATCTCTTGGCCCTCTTGGATACGGTGAGTTACGCCATCGACGGCGCGCATAAGCGCCCAGCGCTGGTCGCGGTAAACTAGACTACCAACCATGATCATGTCAGCCACTACCATCGCCGTAAAATCGCCTTCCCCCGCACGCTCTGCCTCCGTGTTCACTGAAAAGACGCTAAATGGACTGCGCAATTGCATCAGTTTCTCGACGGTTGAGTGAGCTTCTTTAGATGATTCGATATCGCTGTTTAATGGACTTGCTTGCGCTTCTTTGGACGGCGGTTGCTGTGCGCTAAAAGCGTCGGCAGATAGGGTTCTCAAAACCATAACTAAAAGTACGCAAACAACCTTTACCCGGCTTTTTAGCCAGATTATCCGCCCAGATCGACGGCTCACTAAAGGCCATCACTTGCGGGGGACTGCGTGTAACTGAGCGCGTGCAGATCCAGCGCCAATCGCTCGGAGTTGTCGCGCACAATATCAATATCCTTAAACACAACCCAGCGGTTCATACTCTCCACCGCGCCGACAAACCGCGCCAGTTGAGCGAAATTACCATGCGCCTGAATATCGACCGGTAATTGTCGATAAAAGCGTTGCAGTCGCGCTGTGCCCAGAGAGATAGCAGAGATGTCAAGGCCAGCATGCTCGGCCAACACCGACAGATCATCGATAAGCGTCGTATCATTATGCTTTTTTTGCACTGGCATTCCCCTCGATTGAATTGAGGTCAAACCTATATCCTTATGAGCCCGAATAGGGAGCGAGGTTAAATCCATTGTTTTTAAGCGGATGTCTGCAAGCAGCGTGCCGCCATGCTCTCGCGATGAAGATAATTCACTCTGCAAATCTCCAATCAAGGCGATATATCCAACCGCCAGCAGGACAAAAAGTACACCCAATGCGCGGCACACAACCGGCGTCACCACCACCGCGATAGGTAAAGAGACGTTGGCAACGAGTTGATAACGCTCTTTGGCTCTCGTTGATGCCATGGTATTTTCATCCCAATAAAAGTTCTAGCAACTCGATTCATCCACGCAAGCCATATCATCAAACTTGCCAATTAGCCTAAATTCAGTCACTCCCTGTCCCAGCTTCACCGCCGGTTTTATCGACGCAAGACGCACCGACGTATAGCCGTCGGTGCGCGCCAAGTTGCTCACTAGAGTAATCACTCCCCGTCGCGACCGCGCCACCCCAGACAGCTCAAGTTGACCGTTGAAACTGTGTAATCGCTCCACAGAAACGTCCACCGGCGTGGCCACCGCCAAGCCCATGAGCAACTCCAACCATCGCGGGTAATGCGGCAGTAATGCCTCATTTTGTCGCCAAGATTCCTCTCCGGCAGCGGCAACGGCGTGACTCACCGTCTCATCGAGAATGCTGCGCTGCCTGAGAAGCTCGGCATTTTTCCCAGCTTGAATGTCGATCTGCGACAACAACAACCTGCTCCATAAGAGCAGGATAACGAGCGCGCCAACTAAACCGGTGCCGCCATAGATCCATCTGAACTTGCGTACCTGAGCGCACTGCGATTTTCTCCATGGCAGTAAATTGATATCCCCAACGACACCATCCCCCCTGAGCGCAAGACCGATTGCAATCAACAGTGAAGAGTCGTCCGCATCGACAGGGTCAATAGCTAGATGATCGGCCAATGATATGTCGCGCAGCGGGTTTATAAATTCGACGCTAAGGCCGACACTGGTCTGGACTGAGTCGACCAGGCTCGCCGGCCAGGGCACTGCGCCGCAAACCGAAATTTTTTCTATCTTTAAATCGCCAAAGGTACTGTGGCAAAAACGTAAAGCAATTAACAGCGACGCCACTAACTCGGCGTTAAAACCGTTGCATGGAGCCAGACTATCGACGGTTAACATGGTCGATATATCTGCGGCAGAGCGCTCAATTAATGCCTCAGAAATAAGCCCCTCAGAAATAAGCCCCTTAAAAACAGGTGCGCTGCGGCTAATTTCAGGGCTCGAAACATCACGGCGGGCGCACCGCTGACTGTAAACAATCCGGCCATGCAACAGGAGCAAAAGACAAAAATGTCGCGTGCAAATATTCACCACCACATGACACCGCTGCGACATATTGGCAAATTGAGGCAACATTCGGCAGGCTCGCTCTATTGCCAACTCCTCAGTTTCGACTGCCTGTAGCTGAACCCCCGCAGTTTGAAACATTGTTCGCACCATAGAGAGGGTATCTTTTCGGCAACCCACTAATAACATCGGCACCGCAGGCGAACCGATCGATGTCGAACGACGGTAGTCAAACATCGCTTCCCGAATAGGGAATGGGAAATGTTTTTCAGCTTCGATTTCCATCGCCGCCTGCAAAGACTCGCCACTCAACTCTTGCGGCAGATCGAGATGCTTGGCGACGCACCCTCGACCGAGCGCCGACACTGCGCAACTGCTGCTGGCAGCCGATATCCGAAGGGCGTCTGCCAGCACCCGCGCACGCGTACTGGTGGCATCGGGTGCTTGCGCAAAGGGACTTTCTGCTGGGAACGGCAATCGGCAAAAGGCCTGCAATGACAAAGTATTTTCAAACTTGGCAAGCTCGATCACCGTGACCGATGACGTTGAAATATTAATGCCCAGCGAAGAACCGCTTGCACTGCCGGCCAAACGCATAAATTGCATGGCTAGAGACCTCCCGTAGGGAGATTAATAATGTAGCAATAACGTTAACAAAAAAGGTTTAGCATGCAAATGATGCACTTCACATTCTCAACCAACTATAATAAATCAAACAGGCCTTTGAGTTCCCGACTGCAATGTTTGAAAAATACCGAAAATTATGGGTTTTTACGCTTTTTTCGACGCTATTATGTGGCGGCGGAGCGCTCGTTGTTATGTCGTGCCTGTACCTTTACCTCAGTCCAAAATTGCCGTCGGTTGAGGAACTCAAAGAGATAGAACTGCAAATTCCATTGCGAATCTACTCGCAAGACCTCAAAGTCATGGCCGAGTTTGGAGAAAAAAAGCGCAACCCGGTATCCTTTGATCAAATTCCCAACGCCATGGTGGACGCATTTCTGGCCGCCGAAGACGCGAGCTTTTTTGAGCATGGCGGCATTGCCATCTCCGGCCTTGCAAGGGCTGCCCTAGAGTTGGCCCGCACCGGATCGATTCGCAGTGGCGGTAGCACCATCACGATGCAGGTGGCGCGCAACTTTTTTCTCACCAAACGGCAGGAGTTTACCCGCAAATTTAACGAAATATTGCTCGCACTCAGAATCGAAGATGAACTTACAAAACAACAGATACTGTCGCTCTACGCGAACAAAATTTACATGGGCAACCGCGCCTATGGTGTCGGTGCCGCCGCTCAAGTTTACTATGGCAAGACTCTCGAACAATTGAGTCTCGCTGAAATTGCAATGATCGCCGGCCTCCCCAAAGCACCGTCAAGGTATAACCCACTGGCCAATTCAGAGCGCGCAATGCAACGGCGCGACTGGATATTAGGGCGAATGTTGACACTCGGCAATATCGATCAACTGGAATATCAAAACGCCATCAGCGAACCGGACAATGCCTCCTACCACGGTTCCATATCGCAACCGGGCGCGGCCTATGCAGCAGAACTCGTGCGCCAGCAGGTGATCGAAAAATTTGGTTTAAAAGCCTACACTAAAGGCTATACGGTGATCACCTCGATCGATTCGCAAATGCAACGTCAGGCGGTGGCGGCAGTCCAGTCGGGCATATTGACCTACGACAAACGACACGGCTATCGAGGGGCGGAACGATCTTCCGTCGACCCGGCAAAATGGCTGGAGATCTTGCAAGAAACGCCCACTTTTGCCGGTCTAGAAGCGATGATTGTGTCCGAGGTGGAAGACGACTACGCAATACTCGTCGATCGCGACGACCGTCTGCACAGGCTCGAATGGACTGGTGGCTTAGAAGGTACGCGACTGTACAAGACCGTCAATGCGCTGTCGGCACCTATCACCTCCGCACAGACGCTGTTAACCAGCGGCGATTTAATTCGCGTAACGCGCGACGATACCGGCCGCTTACAACTCGCACAACTACCGGACGCGCAGGCAGCAATGGTCGCTATAGCGCCCCGTGACGGCGCCATTCGTGCGCTGGTTGGAGGCTTCGACTATACCCAGAGTAACTTTAATCGGGTCACGCAGGCGACTAGACAACCCGGATCAAACTTCAAACCCTTTTTGTACGCCATTGCTCTGCGCAGCGGCTTTACCGCCGCGACATTGTTCAACGATGCACCGGTGGTGTTCAACGACAGCAAACTCGAGGATACCTGGAGACCCGAAAACGACGGCGGTAAGTTCTATGGCCCAACGAGATTGCGGGTCGGGCTCTATCGATCGCGAAATCTTGTATCGATCCGCCTGCTGCGCCGCCTCGGTATCGATCGAGCCCTCGAGGGCCTGCAAGATTTCGGCTTTGAAACTGGAGAAATGCCCCTCGATCTATCGCTTGCGCTGGGCAGCCATGCACTGACGCCGCTGCAAATAGCCTCTGGCTACGCAGTTTTTGCCAATGGCGGCTATCGGGTCAAGCCATACATTGTCGATAAAATTATCGACCGCAAGGGCAATATCGTCTATCAGACAGAAACGCTCTGTGCCGATTGCGCAATCGCCGTCGGCAGTTCACCAGCCAACAGCGCAGACAACCTAGACGTCGAGTTAGAGGATTTGTTCGATCAACTAGCCCGCGAAAAATTATCCGCAAGCGACCGCAAGAGCCAACAGATCATTAAATTAGCGC
Organism: uncultured Cellvibrionales bacterium; assembly: GCA_937920185.1. GTDB lineage: Bacteria > Pseudomonadota > Gammaproteobacteria > Pseudomonadales > Porticoccaceae > TMED48. Next base: position 13,632 of record CALGJN010000402.1, read on the forward strand.
TCCAAAAAAATCGGCCTAAGACACTTAAAGCTGCCACTCAAGTACTCGATTCCCGCTCCGCTTTCCTGATCGACTCAATCCTTAAAGATGTTATTTTAAGGGGCACTGGGGTAAAGGCAAAAGCCCTTGAGCGAAGCGATTTAGGCGGCAAAACCGGCACCACAAACGGTCCCCGCGACGCCTGGTTTTCTGGCTATTCATCGGATTTAGCGGTCACAGCCTGGGTTGGCTTTGACGACAACTCTATCATCGGTAGAAATGAATATGGTGGTTCAGCGGCACTGCCCATCTGGATCGATTTTATGGCCGCCGCATTAGCGGGTAGGCCCGAGCTAGAGCACCCGCAACCCAACGGAATCGTGCGCGTCAAAATAGATACCGAAACCGGTGAGCGTATCGATCCCGAAGAGCAGGGAGTGTTCGAATATTTTAAAAGCGAAAACGTCCCAGAACTGCAGCGCAATACCTCTACGTTGCCCAATGGTGAGCAAAACCCTCTACCAGACGACCTGCTTTGACCTCATCGACCGCCTATTTCCATCACTAATTGATCAGTCCCGGCCAGTCGAATCCGGTATCGCCGATCGCATAAAAAAATGGGTTGAGCAAATCTGCTTTCGAATTGTAACTAAGGACCCTAAAGTCTAGGTCGACAATTGCACCTCCAGCTGCCTCGAGCACAGCCTGAGCGGCAGCGGTATCCCATTCACAGGTCGGCGCCAACCGGGGATAAAGATCTGCATGGCCCTCGGCGATCATGCAGATTTTAAGCGAACTGCCGACATTTTTTACGCTGCAACCGCCCAGTTGTCGGTTAATTTTTTCGACCAATTGGTTCACTTCTGTATCACCGTGACGTCGGCTCACCATCAACACCAGCGGCTGGTTGACATCCACCACTGAAGCCACGCTACGCGCCTTAATAGCCTGCTGCCCCTGATCATCGCGCCGATAAGCACCGAGTGACGCGCTACCTAAGTAGGTTACACCCTGAACCGGCGCATGCACCACTCCCATGATCGGCCGATGGTTTTCTATAAGCGCCACATTCACGGTAAACTCACCATTTTTATTAACGAACTCGGCGGTTCCGTCTAGGGGATCGACTAGCCAATAGCGCTGCCAGAGGTTGCGCACCTCGGCATCCACCGCCGCAGACTCTTCCGATAATACCGGGGTATCCGGTTCCAACGCTTGTAACCCTGCCACCAATAGACGGTGTGCCGCCATATCAGCAGCGGTCAGTGGCGACCCATCAGTTTTTTGACTAACACCGAGATCATCGCTGTTATAAATCTCTAGAATCGCACTACCAGCCTCTACCGCTAGTTCCGCCACGGCGTCTATTAATTTCCAATCCATGTTATAGTTTCCCGCGTTAAAATGAAGCTAGAGCGTTCCGACCCGTTTGAGCGTTCGCCGACCCAGTACTGATGATACTGTACTGTGCCGTCACATTTCCAGAGGATCCTCAATGTTGTTAGATTGGTCAAATATCGATACGGTACTACTCGATATGGACGGCACATTGCTAGATTTACACTTCGATAATTATTTTTGGCTGACCCATCTGCCGACGCGCTATGCGGAACACTTCAATTTGGACCCGGCGGTCGTTACACCGCAGATACACGATCGACTGATGACCCGCCGCGGTACGCTAAAATGGTATTCAACCGACTTTTGGTCAAGCGAGTTCGGAGTGGATATTATCGCGCTCAAGGGCGAAATCAAACACCTCATTAACGAGCGTCCACAGGCTCTGGAACTTCTCGATACATTAGCCAAAAAGGGTAAAAAACGGCTTTTGGTGACCAACGCAGACCGCAAAAGCATCCAACTTAAATTCTCTCAAACAGCCATCGCCGAGCACTTCGATCACGTGGTATCTTCCCAAGATTATGGCTATGCCAAAGAGCAACCAGAATTTTGGCAGGCGCTGAAATCGCAGATTGACTTTAACCCGACAAAGGCCCTATTTATCGACGATTCGGAGGCCGTTCTAAACTCGGCGCACCGCTATGGCATCGCTTACCTGCGCAGCATTGCTCAACCCGACAGCCAGCAACGCAGCAGCCACAATTCGCAATTTGCTGCCATCGAAAATTTTCAAGACCTCTTTTCACCGGCGCGTGGGGTTTAGATGACCACAGGAACACGCGTCGACAAATGGCTCTGGGCGGCCCGGTTTTTCAAAACTCGCTCGCTTGCAAAAAATGCCATCGAGAGCGGAAAGATAAAGATAATGGGGCAAAAAATCAAACCGAGCCGACTGCTCGAGATCGGCACAGTTCTAACTATTCGCCAGGGGTTGGATGACAAAACGGTCAATGTCCTAGTGCTTTCGGAACAGCGACGCGGTGCCAGCGAAGCGCAGATGCTCTATGCTGAAACGGCTGATAGCCTAGCGCAACGCGAAAAAAACCAAGCCGAACGCAAGGCGCTCAACCAGTCGATGCCGCAAACCATTCGTCCCAACAAAAAACAGCGCCGACAAATACACCAATTTCTAGATCAATAAATCATCCGCAAAGGTACGAATAAGGTATGCAGCATCAGGACAAATTACAGGCATTTATTTTTCAAGACATGGATATTAGAGGGCAAATAACCACATTGGCTGCCAGCCAAAGTGAGATCCTCGCGCAGCACCATTACCCGCCGTGCGTAGCCCTTGTGTTCAGCGAATTCTTGGCCGCAGTCAGCCTCCTCGGTGCCACGCTCAAATACAGTGGTCGGGTCATTCTTCAGGCTAAAGGTCGCGGCCCCGTGACAACCATTATGGCTGAGTGCAGCAGCGATGGAGGGCTGCGCGGCATTGTTCATGGCGATCTAGAGTCCTGTGACAACTTGGTGGGATTAGCCAGTTTAGTCGGCTCGGCGACGCTTGCTATTACCATCGAACCCGACAAAGGCGAGCGCTATCAGGGAATAGTGCCGCTCGAGGGCGAGCAGTTGAGTCAATGTTTGGAGTACTACTTTGAAAAGTCTGAGCAATTGCCGACGAAAATCAAACTTGCGGCCAGCGCGGACGGTGTTAGCGGCATACTGGTGCAACAGATGCCCGACACCCAAGATCGCGAAAAAGTCGCTTTAGATTGGCTAAACGTCTCCGCCCTTTTAGCAACGTTGCGCCCCGACGAGCAGCTAAGTCGTTCGCATAATGAGCAGTTATACCTACTATTTCACGAGCATCTTTTGCGCCTGTTTGAGCCCGTTTCGCTGCGCTTCCGCTGTACCTGTTCGCGCCCTCGAACGGAGCGGGCCCTGCGTGCATTGGGGCGACAAGAAGTGGCGTCAATGTGCCTAGAAATGGGTGCTGTAGAGGTGACTTGCCAATTTTGCAATGCCCAATATCGCTTCGATGACGGTCAAGTCGACGCGCTCTTTGAGGAGCAAAAGACGTCGTTACACTAACTCAAAAAAAAGTTCCTGCGGCGACCCTACCGACCCACACAGAATTAAACTGGTTTAGATTTAAACGCGCATTTC
>CALGJN010000403.1:0-3968 GCA_937920185.1 uncultured Cellvibrionales bacterium
CAAGAACTTTAAGGACTAAACCGCGCTGGGAGTTTTACTGGAATTTATGGCTAAGCGCTCAGTCTCCCGGAGTAAAGGTCATCGATAGCGAATTGACGCAGTGCCGGAGATTTTTTTCGGTATAGCGCTCGCCCTCAAATACATGCCCCAGATGACCATCGCAATGGGCGCAGAGGATTTCTATGCGACGCCCGTCGGCATCCCGTTCGCGGCGAACCGCACCGTCGATTTCATCGTCAAAGCTGGGCCAACCGCAGTGCGATGCAAACTTGCTCTGCGACCGATACAACGCCGTACCACACTGCTTACAGTGATAGACACCGGACTCGAAGTGGTCGGTATATTGTCCGGTAAACGGAGGTTCGGTACCCTTATCTCGAATGATGTAACGCTCTTCCGGCGTCAACTCATTGAGCGCTTTAGTCATAGTCGTACCCCTCAAATTATTCATTGGCGATTGATTGGTGGTTTATTTTTTCAGCCCTCATCCTGCACCGCAAACCACAATTTGTCCATCCCCTGTTGCAGGTAGGCGAGCGCCTCGAATATCGGCTGAGACACGTCGGGATAAGCTTCGGCAACGACGCTGTCGAAACCCCCGAAGAGCTTGACGGCATCGAACGCCGGATGTCCAAGGGCAGCGTATTCCCAATCGATAAAAAATACCTCGTGCCCCCGTAACAGCACGTTCTCTGGCACCAAATCGTGATGGCAGAGCACCGGCGTCCAATCGGCAGCGTCGACGTCGTGGGCCGCGTCCGCAAGTGTCGGCCAATCTAACCGCGCTAAACGCGCGTTGGATAGTTGCTCGGCGAGTAAACGGCAGTGCTTTGCGTAACTGAAACAGCCGATATCGGGTAACTGCAGCGCCTGAATTTGCGTCAGGTTGTCCAACGCCCGACGGCGAACAGCGGCGCTCTGTAAGATCTCCGCGGTCGCCCACGGGCCGATGATATAACCGCTGACCTGCACTTCGGCGTCGACGTACAGCGTGTCCGGAACGCACGCCAGCTCGCTAAGCGCCGCGAGAATGGCGATCTCGCGCTGTCGATCGATGCCTAGATTATCGGCGTTCTGACGATTGATACGCAGCACAGCGCGATGTTCGCCATCAGCCACCAAAAAGCTCTGATTGGTCAAGCCGCCATGCAGTTGGCGCTCGACCTCGGGACGTCCAGCCGCCGGCCAATTAGGCGTCCGCGTCCACCCCTGCCAGCCGTTCAATGCCCGCCGCAGCGCGGCCGTTAATCTGCTGTCGATAAACCTCTCTCCAACGCCTATAGCCCAACACCGACAATACCAGATAGAGTACGAACAGCCCAGCCGTCTGGTAGAGCTCACGATCTATGTACAGATAGATCGATGCACTGTTGATAACCAGCCAGTAGAGCCAATTTTCGAGCACCTTGCGCGCCACCATCAAGGTGGTCGCGACGCTCGCCCAGGTCGTCAGAGAATCGAGGTAGGGCAAGCGAGAATCGGTATAAGCGCTCAAGCCATAGCCCGAGATTGCGCTGGCAATCAGCACTGCACCGAAGGTCGCCAAATGTTGGCGAAGCGACCAGCGGCCTATAGCCACTCCCCTTCCCTCATCACCGCCGCGCTGCCACTGATACCACCCATACACCGCCATGGCCATGTAGTAAACGTTTAGCGCCGATTCCATGTACAGATTAACATCGCCAAAAATCCACGCATAGAGCGCGGTACTGACAAAGGCACAGTACCAGCACAGGCTGTTTTCACGCATCGCCAGCAGCAGATAGGCAATCGCCAATAACATCGCCAGCGTCTCTAAGGTGACCCACGCGAACACCGTTTAAAGCGCCTCGTAACCGGGTATGACCTTGAGCACGTACACCGCCATGTGATATTCGCGATAGCACTCGGCGATGGTCTGCTGCACCGCCTGCATGGTATGTTGATACTCGCCTTGCACCACGGTACTGGTTGGAAAGGTGGTGACCTTTAAATCATCGAAGCAATTGATGCGTTCGATGAAACCCTCAATCGGAGGAATAAAATTTTCGCGATTGGGGTACATACTAATGTCGATGGTGACTTGCATATTAATCGTCCATTTCAATCGATTTTAAAGCGCCGTTAAGGTGCAGCCAAAAGGAGCGGTAATAAGTCGCGGTTCAAAGGTACCGCTAAAATGCGTATTGACCACTCACACCGAACGTCCTTGGCTCGCCCATTTGGTAGTAGGGTTCGGTCTGATAGTATTTACGTGGATCGTTACCAAACCCTCCAAAACCGCGCACGATGACCTCCTCATCGGTGAGATTACGCGCCCACACTGACAGTTCCCAAGCGTTTGCTGCATACACCAGATTAGCATTGATCAATTGGTAGGACTGGCTCTGCTCATGGTGGCTGGAGGACAGATAAAATTTATCTTTACCCTCCACATCCACGCTCACCGACAGGTACTCGGAGATGTGTAATTGCCCACCCACGGCGAATTGATAGCGTGGTGCATGAGCTTGCTGGCGACTGTTTAAGGTGGTTGAGAGCGGCGTGTCATATTCAGTGTCCAACCACCCTAGGTTGGCAAAAAAGTTCAAATGCTCCCCCTGAGCCCACAGCGCTTCTATTTCGACGCCCAAATTACTGCCTTTTGCCGAGTTACCAAAATAGTCAGTAAAATCGCTGGCATTGCTGTCCTCGCGAGATTGCACCAATGACTGCTTGATTTGAATATCTCTACGCTGTTGATAAAAACCAGCTAACTGCGCCTGTAACCGCCCGTCTAGCCAGCTACCCTTAATACCCGCCTCAAAATTCCACATCAGTTCTGTATCAAATTCGCGATCCGCGGGCGCCAGCGACGAGTCGCTGTTGACGCCGCCGGCTTTGTAACCGCGTGAGATCAACGAGTAGAGCATAGTTCGCGGCGACATTTGATATTGCAGCACCACTCGACCACCCCAAAGGTTTTCATCGACGCCGTGGCGCACCGCATCGCTATCCCCATAGTCGGCGCTTCGACGCTCAAATCTAACGCCAGTCAACAGCGTTAGTGCGTCACTTAAGTGCGTGTCTAACTGACCGTAGACGGCGTGATTTTCGGTTTTAAAATCACTCCTGAAATCCGCGGCTAGATAGGTATATTGACGCAGAAGCTGCTCCTCTTGATTGCGTGCGTACACACCAAACACCCAATCCGCGGACTGACCAAAAATCGGCACCGGCCGCTGCGACACCCACCGTAAATCGATGGAGCCATTGTCGCGATCGCGCACATAGTTATCTTCAGAATTGTACTCCCAGCCCTCGCACGCTTGGCCTGCACAAATGTTGGGAAAGGCCCAGTCCTCATCGAACCCATATTCGAGATCACTATCGGCAAAACTAATCAAAGCAATCCATTTATAGGCATCATTGCCACGCCACGTTGTTTCGACGGCCACAGCGGTCGATTTCTGACGATCATGTCCGGGTTTGTCGGCTAGCGTGTGGCGGGTATTGTCCAGCGAAAAAGCATCGTAACCATTGTCAGCGTCGGCGTGAAATAGGGTTAATTTGGTCGCTAAGCGGTCGCTCGTTTGCCAGGTAAAAATAGCTCTAAGACTGAGTTCATCGATATCGTCGGTATCATCGCGCGCTAAAAAATCATTCACCACATAGCCGTCGCTGCTATGGCTTTGCGCCGCCAGTCTATAATTGACGGTCGGACTGAGCGCGCCGCCAATCGCCGCCGACACCGTTTGGGTATTAAAACGCCCCATACCTAATCCGACATTGCCGCCGGTTTCACCGGTTGGTTGATTAGCCTTGAGTGATATCAATCCAGCCAGGGCGTTGGCGCCGTAGAGAGTGCCCTGCGGTCCACGCAAGATCTCTACCTGTTGCAGATCCATGGTGGTCGCGGCGCCAGCAATACCGGTAAAGTCGATGCCATCGACGAGTATGCCGACGCTGGGGTTGAGCGGTTCGATAAATTGACTGCGCTCGCCAATGCC
>CALGJN010000404.1:0-3062 GCA_937920185.1 uncultured Cellvibrionales bacterium
TATGGAATTGTTGGATTGCGACGAAATCAAACAATATGTCAATTCAGGGCTTTATTTGGGTGGCTATTACCGCGAGGACTGGGGGCATATTCAGCCGCTCAATTTATGTATTGGCGAGGCTAGGGTTGCCGAGTCATTGGGTGCGAAAATTTTTGAGCAATCAAAGATAACTGCGATTAGCTATGGCGACAAACCGACAGTAACGACTGAGAAAGGTCGGGTCAAAGCCGATCACGTGATTTTGTGCGGGAATGCTTACATGGGTAATTTGGTGCCCTACTTAGACGCCAGAGTGCTGCCGGCGACCAGTTGCGTGCTCGCCACTGAACCACTTGACGACCAACAACTGGCGCAGAGTATGGTGCGCGATGTGGCAGTTTGCGATTCCAGAACAGCCCTCGATTACTACCGATTATCGGCCGACAAGCGCCTGTTGTTTGGCGGTCTGTCGAACTACAGCGGACTCGATCCGACTAACGCCACTGCCATTTTGCAAGCCAAAATGCATAAGGTTTTCCCTGCTTTGCGCGGCGTTAAAATCGACTACAGCTGGTCGGGAAAGATGGGTATTAGCGTGCGTCGGATGCCGCAAATTGGCCGTGTTGCAAATAGTAATGTACTCTACATCAGTGGCTATTCGGGTCACGGTGTGGCGCCTACCCACATGACCGGACGGATTCTCGCCGAGGCGGTGGATGGTGATAGCCGGCGTTTTGACATTATGAACAAGATGTTTCATATGCCTTGGCCGGGAGGGAAATTACTGCGTCGGCCGGCGATGGCGGCGGGTATGATGTTCTATAAATTATGCGATCGGTTATAACCCGCTAATGGGCCGACGGGTGAGTATTTACCTGCATATGGATGATGAAAACTGTGGGTAGATCGCCGACTATTTGCGTCTCAGGCAGATACCGTACGACGTAGTTTGTGCCTTTCTGGGACAGCCCGTTGCGCCGTTAGACAGTAATGTGGCGGGTCTCATGTTTATGGGTGGAGCCATGAGTGCCAACGACAATCTAGACTGGTTGCGTCAGAAGGTTGTGCTTGTTTAACAGGCTTTGGAGCGGCGCATAGCGTGTTTGGGTCACGGCCTAGGCGGACAACTAATTGCCAAAGCGCTGGGGCAAACTGTGACGCTCAGTGCGGTTGCCGAAGTAGGGTGGCGCCCTTCCGCCGCCAACCGGGCGCTGTAGCTGATGATTGGTTGGGGGATATCGAAGATCCGTTTATTATGTTTAACTGATACTATAAATTTTTTCGCAGTGCCTGCCGACGGCGAGTTGCTGTTGTCATCGCCGGACTGCCGCAACCAAGCGTTTAGCTACCGCGGTAACGCTCGCCTTGCAGGGTCATGCAGAGATGACCGAGGCGTTATTAACCAGTTGGCTGGGCCGTGGCGCTCAGATCTTCTCGAGCACATTGCTAGCGTGCAGATTTGTCCTGCAATTGTGGCGCCAATGGTTGACAATATTACGCGCTTGAACGAGGTTGCCGAGCAGCTATATCGGCGCTGGACGGCCACGATAACGCTGTAAATTGAAGAGGTGGGCAGTTTGAAAAGCGACAGCCATAGAGATGTCTACAACCAACACTTACTGCATCCTTGGGGTGATCTTTCGGCACTGGGCGAAGATCGTTCGACTTCGGTGATCGTCCGTGGTGAGGGCGCCTATATTTTTGATGCAGAAGGCCATCGTCTGCTCGATGGCCCTGCCGGGATGTGGTGCATGCAAACCGGTTATGGCCGCCGTGAAATCGCCGATGCAGTGGCCGAGCAGATCATGGCATTGAGCTATTCGACATCTTTTAGCTTGATTAACACCCGAGAGTTGGAGCTGGCAGCGCGGATTGCCAGTCAAACGCCAGGCGATTTAAACCGGATATTCTTTACCACCGGTGGTTCAACCGCCGTCGACTCGGCGTTACGGCTCTGTCAACTGGCCAACAATATTAAGGGTCAGCGCGACAGGAAACACATTATAAGTCGCGAGAAAGCCTATCACGGGAGTACCTTTTTGTCGGCGTCGGTCACCGGTAAAGAGCGCGATAAAACCGCTATGGATACGTTGCAGGAGCTGGTACATTTTTTGTCTGCGCCTTGCCATTACTATCACCCTCAGTTCGCTACCGAGGACGAATTCTGCGATTTTTTGGTGGCCGAGTTAGAGCAAAAAATCCTTTCCATCGGTGCCGACAAAGTGATGTGTTTTATCGCCGAGCCGATTCTCGCTAGCGGCGGCGTGATTGTACCGCCAAAAGATTACCACCGTCGCTGTTGGCAGTTGGTCAAGAGTTACGGTATCACTTACATTGCCGATGAGGTTGTCACCGCTTTCGGCCGCCTTGGCCACTGGTTTGCGTCCGAGGCCGTGTTTGGTATCGTTCCAGACATCATTATTTTCGCCAAGGGTGTGACCTCCGGCTACATACCGATGGGTGGGTATGCGGTGTCCGAGCAATTTATGCATCAAATCAGCGGCGACAACGCAGATGGCTGCCTGTACTCAAATGGATATACGTGGTCGGGTAATCCGGTCGCCTGTGCTGCGGCTCTCGCCAGTTGGGACATTTTGGAACGCGAGAATTTACTCCAACAGGTGCTCGATCTGGGACCTTATTTCCAGAGTCAATTGCGCACCCTCAAGGATAATCCATTGGTCGGTGATGTTCGTGGTGCCGGATTGATGGCGGCGGTTGAGATGCGTATCAAGGCGTCCAGTGAGGCGCAGTTGTTAGAGCGCGATTATGCGATTGGCGAGATGGTCGATCGCCACTGTCAGGAACTCGGTTTGTTGGTGAGGCCGTTTATCAATATTTGTATTATTTCGCCGCCATTGATTATCAGTAAAGAGCAGATTGATGACTTGGTGGAGGCTCTGCGCGAGGGTTTAAAGCGAACCCTGGCAGATCTGCGAGAGCAGCATATTTGGGTTGACTAGGGGCTACACCGTCGCGCAACGCTTTGGGCGCGCCAAGAATGGCCATCAACGGTTTTGAAAATTTCGTTGTGAAGCCGCCATAACTGTGCTCAGAGGGGCTGCCAATGTCGGACAACGACG
>CALGJN010000405.1:0-1280 GCA_937920185.1 uncultured Cellvibrionales bacterium
CGGCGCTGCGCGCGGAAGTCAACCAGTTGGTCGAGGAAATTGGTCGAATTTCGGACAATACCCAGTGGAATGGCACCCAATTGCTGGATGGCAGTACCTATGCCACCCCCGCACATTTTCAGATCGGCAGTAATGCCAACCAGTCTATTGCCGTCGAAATGGCGAACTTATCTCACACCTCAACCAAAAGCGTATTTGGTAACAATCTCAGTAACATCGCTACAGACATCGGCATAAAAACAAACGTCGTTGGCAATGTGGTTACGCATGGCACTGCGGACGTTCCAATTGACAGAGACGTATGGACAACCATTGAATCGGGACTTGATTTTTCAGCCGACGCCGCCAATAGTTACGATCTCCAGTCAGCTAGCTTTTCTCCGTTCGGGCACCGGGCGATTTACCACCAACAAACATTGACCAATACATTGGGTGCCGCTGGCGGTATCTTTGAATTAGACTCTACAATCGTGACAGGCAACATTAAAGCAGCTTATGTGGTCTATATTGAAAATGGTGTTAATAATAAGTCATTGCAAGTCGAGTTTAGATTAAACGATGGGGATTTAGAGTTCAGAACAACTAATGCGAGATTTACGCCGCATTCGCATGTCGATTACTCCGTGTCAGGCCAGGATCCTGTTGCGACCTATAACGGGCTTAACTTCAATCCAAATATTTATACCTTAGATCTTATCACTCTCAATAACAGTGAGTCGTCAATAACCCGCATCGACTAAGCCATTGGCAATCTCAACGCCTACCGCGCCATCCTCGGTGCCAGTCAGAATCGCTTGGAGTACGCCGCCGACAACCTTATCAATATAACCCAAAATACCCAAGCCGCTCGCAGCCGTATCCTCGATACCGACTACGCCAGCGAAAGCACCGAACTCGCTCGCACGCAAATTTTGCAGCAAGCAAGTACTGCGATGCTCGCCCAGGCAAACATCCAAGCCCAAGTCGTCACCTCGCTGCTGCCATAGCGACAAACCATTGCCCGACCCGACAAACCGCCTACCGTCATTCACCGCGCACCCTTTCCCGTCCGAGTGACACACCGCCCGAAACTGAGTGTCTGAAACTGAGTGTCTGAAACTGAGCGCCGCCAATCGAGAGTTTGAAATCACGAGTCCAAGACTGCGTGGCCGAAATAAAAAGTATCTAAGTCGGCACAGAAAACAGAGCCCGTGAGAACCGCTTATCGCGAAACCAATAGCGAGGGAGCGCTGAGCTATCGCATCGCGCCTAGCTGAAAGGCCCGCACAAGCGTTACTTTG
>CALGJN010000406.1:0-1205 GCA_937920185.1 uncultured Cellvibrionales bacterium
TCATTCGGTGGCCGACAAATACGACCTCATGAATGATTTAATGTCGGTCGGAATTCACCGTGTTTGGAAGCGCATTACGATTGAAATGTCTGCCGTCCGAACTGGCCACAAAGTCCTCGACATTGCCGGTGGCACCGGTGATCTGGCAGCCAAGTTTGCCACTCGCGTGGGCCCCGAGGGAACCGTAGTGCTGGCCGATATCAATGATTCAATGCTGCGCGTTGGTCGCGATCGCCTACTCGACCGAGGTATCGTCGAAAACGTCCGATTTGCCCAAGCCGATGCGCAACACCTACCCTTCCCTGACAACAGTTTTGACCTCGTTAGCATCGCCTTTGGTCTGCGCAATGTCACCGATAAAGACCTTGCGCTGAGATCGATGCTGCGGGTATTGAAACCCGGTGGTCGGCTACTGATTTTGGAATTTTCGAAGCCGCAAAATCCGCTCATTGAAAAGCTCTATGACGGCTATTCATTCAACCTGCTGCCCAAGCTCGGACAGCTGTTCGCGCGCGACGAAAACAGCTATCGTTATCTGGCAGAGTCGATCCGCATGCATCCCGACCAGCAGACCCTTCAGTCGATGCTCGACAGCGCCGGCTTTGTCAACACCGACTACCACAACATGAGCGCCGGCATCGTGGCATTGCACCGTGGGATCAAGCCATAGTGATCGGCGAAATCATCACTGCGACCGCGATGCGACAGATCGCCAACCTGATTAACAACGCGTTGCGTTACGACCCCGCAGCGCAGCGCGCAATCGAAGAATTATCGGGCACACAGATCGTTATCGAAAGCCTTGCACCGCCGTTTCGCGCCGCTGTTTTACTCGACAACGGACGGATCTCAATGGCCCTCGATCCAGTCGAGGCCGGCGACATCACCCTCAGCGGCAATCTGGTGTCGATGGTTGCGCTGGCGCTAAAAATGCGCAGTTCGACAACCCTCGCAGGCAGCGGTGTTAAGGTATCTGGCGATACGCAGATTCTTCAGCAATTGAGCCATGCGATCGAGCAATTAGATATCGATTGGGAGGCGGCGTTGGCCGATGTGTTCGGTGACGTTGCAGCCCATGCAATGGGGAGCGCCATCCGCAGCGCGACGCGTAGCATCCACGAAAATAGTCGGCGCATGATTGAAAGCGCTGCCGAAGTCGCTCAAGAAGAGTGGCGCCTAACGCCCAGTATGGCCGAATTTGACCA
>CALGJN010000407.1:0-2725 GCA_937920185.1 uncultured Cellvibrionales bacterium
CGATGGCCGTATTCAAGCCATCTGGATTATGGCGACCAACCCGGTGGTCAGCATGCCCAATGCGGATCGTGTTAGAGCGGCTCTGGAGTGCTGTAGTACGGTTATCGTTTCAGATTGTATCGCCGAGACCGACACCACCGCCACCGCTAACATACTGTTACCCGCCTGCGGTTGGGGTGAAAAATCCGGTACGGTGACCAATTCTGAGCGCCGCATCTCCCGCCAGCGGGCGCTGGTTCGGCCCGCCGGCGAGGCCAAGGCCGACTGGTGGATTATGTCGCAGGTGGGTCGCGCCATGGGCTTTGCCGACGCATTTGCCTTTAGTTCGCCGAGAGATGTGTTCGTCGAACACGCCCAGCTCAGTCAGTTTAAAAACCACGGTGACAGACTGTTTAACATAGCCGGTCTAAGCCATTTGTCGGAGCGGCAATACGATCAACTGACGCCTATTCAATGGCCAGTGACGGCACTCAAACCCAAGGGTACCGAGCGGCTGTTTGAAGACGGCCTGTTCCTCACCCCAAGCGGCAAAGCCAATTTTGTTGGCATCTGCGCGCAATTGCCGCAACCTCAATCGCGCAGCGACGACTACCCCTTGACCCTGAACACCGGGCGTATCCGCGATCAGTGGCACAGCATGACCCGTACCGCGCGCAGCAGCACATTGCTCAGTCATATAGACCAACCCTTTGTTGCGCTGCACCCAGAGACGGCCGCAGGCGCTGGCTTGACCGAGGGTGATCTGGCTCGGGTGTCCACCGTGCACGGCAGTATTCAGGTGGTGGCGGCGTTGGATGAAGGCATGGGAACCAGCCAGCTGTTTGTACCCATTCACTGGAGTGATCAGTACGCCAGCAGCGCTAGAGTTGCTGCGTTAGTGGCTCCGATTACTGATGCCGTGTCCGGTCAACCCGAGTTTAAATACAGCCGTGCTGCGATAGAGAAAGTAGAGGTACCGGCATGGGCTACCGTGGCTAGCCGCCAGCGGATCGACTGCGCCGCTTGTATTCATTGGAGCTCCGCACCGGTTGGCGACGGTCAGGGTTTTATCTATCGGCTGGCTGTTCCAGCCCACTTTGACTGGCAAGATTTTATCGTGGCAAAACGCTCTGCTGTAATTGGCCCTGCGCAGGCTTATGAGCATTTTGCCGATCCTCGCAATCTCGACCAGCGCCTGATTTGCTTTAGCGAGCAGGGCATTCAACTGGCGATCTATAGCCATCGAGATCGACAGGCGCTGCCCGATAATCTATGGATGCGCGGACTGCTGTCGCAGCCGATTGCCAATACATACTGGCCGCTGATGTCGGCTGCACAAAACGCCGACAACCCAATTATTTGCGCGTGTTTAAGGGTTCGCAGACAAAGCATTGTTGCGGCGATTGAAGAGGGCGCTACGTCTGCCACAGCGCTGGGTCGCCGCCTTAAATGCGGCACCAACTGTGGATCCTGTATCCCTGAGTTAAACACACTAGTGGCAAAATTTGCCACGCCGTCAATTGCTAGCGCCCTATGACCGGCGCCACTGGAACGACCATGGACAATAAAATTGTGACTCTATTTGGCAATCGATCAGAGATAGAAAAACCGGTTGCACAATGCGCTGTTGGCAACGTTTATCTGGTGGGCGCAGGGCCAGGCGATCCAGAGCTGATTACGCTAAAAGCGGTGCGCCTGTTAAAGCAGGCCGATGTGATTGTTTACGATCGCCTAGCCAATCCAGCGCTGCTCGACTACGCAAGCGACAGCTGCGCGCTGATTTATGCGGGTAAAAAGAAAAATAACCACAGCCTAAGTCAGCAGCAGATCTGCGAAATGCTGGCGATGTTGGCGCGCCGTGGGAAGACGGTAGTGCGGCTCAAGGGAGGTGATCCGTTTATTTTTGGTCGCGGTGGTGAGGAGATCGACTACCTCGATCAGCAGGGGATTGGCTGTCATATTGTGCCAGGTATCACCGCCGCTATTGGCTGCGCCGCGGCCACGAAAATCCCCCTAACTCACCGCGATTACGCCCATGGGGTGACCTTTATTACCGGCCATCGACAAGCGGGCAGGCTATCCATTAACTGGGATTTGGCGTTGCAAAAAGACACCACTATGGTGTTCTATATGGGCCTGTCAAAGCTCAGAGAAATTACTGACAACCTGCTACAACGAGGTTGTTGCGCCGACAAGCCGTTTGCCATAGTAGCTCAGGGAACCGACGACCAACAGCGTGTATTACTAGGCACCACCGGCGATATCGCCGATAAATTGCAGCGCAATCCGCTGCGCTCACCGGCGCTACTCATCATGGGGGACGTTGTTCGAGCCAATCGCTACGCGAGTCAACTAGCAGATTTGGCGAGCCAAGACGCGGCTGCGGCGAGCGAAGTTTTAGACGCCAGTTGATCGCGGTCGCTCTCGGCTATTGATCGCGTCGACAGGGACTGACTCTCGTCGGTTGGCGCTCGCTGTTTGTATATTTTCTCAGGGTTTGATGTTTGCGAGGGCCGCTTGGCGTTACATTGCTCAGCAACCTATGGGCGCTACTTTAGAGGTCGATGGCGGGCGGCTTGTGTGGCGATTTGGCATTTTTAGAGTAACTCGCGCGAACAGTGTTGAACGATATCTCAATGGCTGTTTTCGAGGCTATGACCGCGCTGGGGTAGAACCGGCAACGGCTTGTCGAGTCCTGCTGTAGCCAACCAGCGGGTCCGATTCGCGCTGTTATTGACGAGCGCTG
>CALGJN010000408.1:0-2591 GCA_937920185.1 uncultured Cellvibrionales bacterium
AATGAGTCTCTAGCGGCTATCTCTTCCAATACCACCCAAAAATGAAATTCAAGCCTAATGCTCGTCACCATACCTTGTATTCTGATAGATCGAGTAGACGCTTCCCAAAGTTCTGTATCGGCTTCAATAAATAATTTGCACATGTGATCCCCTTTTAACAAACTGCCGCAGAGTTATTTCTAGACCGCTTTACCAAAAGACTGAGTTCTAGATAGCTATATATATAAGCATAATTTTAGTCAATGCTAAATAGTCATAAAGACAAATATACGATAGTGAATAATATTGGGTAGGCGCAAGAGATTGGACTAGGGACGGTTTTTACTAGGTTCTTAAAGGAGAGGTATATTCATCAAGCAGCGTAAGCAGATGTACATATTGTTGGTCGCTCAACAATGCTAATTGATTGGTGAATGCCTCTGTGCCGGCTTCAAAGGCTTCATTTAGCGCCGCAGTTAGAGGCGAATTGAGTTCACTATTGCTATTTATGGGCCAAGACTCGTTAATTTGTTCTGCTTTCATTTTCTGATTTATCCCTAAATACTAAACGGTCATTAACCAATATAGAAAAACTTCTGGAGGCAGTGGTAGTATTATATTAATAAAATTGGGAAGGTTAGATGATGAATTTACAAATAAAAGGCTAACATCCGATGTAGTTTTCTGCCCTCTCGGTACCGAGAAGAATGCGTTATTGGATATTTTATAAAGAGGCGCAGTTATTTGCAGACTTTAGCCATGGTCATTTTAAAACGAGGCTAACTGAATTAGAGTTGTTGGTGATCGAGTCTAGAAAAGGACAGTTTATTTTGTTATATCCTATTCATCTTGCCGTATAGTGCAGCCCATGATTACTGCGCAAACTGTATTAGAGACCACCTTCGGATATCCATCTTTTCGACGCCCCCAGGAAGATATCATTAATACGGTCGTCGACGGCGGTGATGCTCTTGTACTCATGCCCACGGGGGGCGGGAAATCATTGTGCTACCAAATACCCGCGCTAGTTCGTAATGGCTGCGGTATTGTGGTGTCACCGTTAATTGCTCTAATGCAAGACCAAGTTGATGCACTTCGCCAGCTTGGCGTTAAAGCGAGTTACCTCAACTCGACATTATCAGCAGAGGAAGCCTATAACACCGAACAAGCATTGCTAGCAGGTCAGCTCGACTTGCTCTATGTGGCACCGGAACGGCTTAAGCAGCAACGCATGCTAGATTTGCTGAAGCGAGCGCCAATAGCATTGTTTGCCATCGATGAAGCCCACTGTGTATCGCAATGGGGGCATGATTTTAGAGCTGATTATTTGCAGTTGGGTATTCTCCACGAGCAGTTTCCTGATATACCCCGTATTGCCTTAACGGCCACCGCAGATTCGCGCACTAGAAGTGAAATCATCAAGCGTTTAGACCTCGATGGCGCGCGTCAATTTGTATCTGGTTTTGATAGACCTAATATTCGTTACACTATTGGCTTGAAACACAATGCCAAACATCAATTACAGCAGTTTTTGATCGAGCAGCATAACAATGATGCGGGTATTATTTATTGTTTGTCGCGCAAAAAAACAGAAGATATTGCCTTTTGGTTGCAAGGTGAAGGATTCAATGCCTTACCGTATCATGCCGGCTTAGATGCAAAAACACGCTCCAATCACCAAGCCCGATTTTTGCGTGAAGAAAGCGTCATTATTGTCGCCACAGTGGCTTTTGGTATGGGTATTGATAAGCCGGATGTGCGCTTTGTGGTTCATCTAGACCTACCGAAAACAGTCGAGTCTTATTATCAAGAAACGGGTCGTGCTGGACGTGATGGATTAGCTGCCAATGCTTGGATGATATATGGCTTACAAGATGTCATCAAGCTCCGACAAATGATGGAAGATTCTGAGGGTAGCGAAGAGCACAAGCGTGCTGAACAGCACCGGCTGAATGCTATGCTGGGGCTATGTGAGGTAACTACTTGTCGTCGGCAAGCGTTACTGGATTACTTTGATGATGAACTACCGCAGTCCTGTGGCAACTGTGATACTTGCCTCAACCCGGTACCCACTTGGGACGGTACCCAAGCGGCTCAGATGGCGTTAAGTGCCTGTTATCGCACCGAGCAACGCTTTGGTGTTAATTATCTAATCGATGTGCTCAGGGGTGCAGATATCGATAAAATCAAACATAACGGTCATCAGCAACTTCCCACCTTTGGAGTAGGGCGCGAATTAGATAATAATCAATGGCGCTCCGTATTTCGGCAGTTGGTAGCCAGAGGCTATTTAAGTGTCGATTTAGAACGCTTTGGTGCACTACGCATGGAAGAGAAATGTCGGCCACTTCTGCGTGGAGAGGAGGCGATTGAGCTGCGTAAGGATATTAAACAGCAGGCCGCTAAGCGCACAACGAAATCATCACTGCCTATGGATATTGATGTCGCCCTTTGGGAGGCACTACGAGAATGCCGTCGCCAGATGGCTAGCGAGCAGGGCGTGCCACCTTACGTGATCTTTCATGACAGTACACTGCAAGAAATGTGTATGACCATACCGCAGAGTTTAGGAGAATTTGCGCGGTTGAGTGGTGTCGGCGAACGTAAGCTGG
>CALGJN010000409.1:0-19438 GCA_937920185.1 uncultured Cellvibrionales bacterium
TACTGGCTGTATTATTCCGGTTGATGGCGGCCGTCAACTGACGTGATGGGCGGTTGTCGGCTGCAGTGCATGTCGATACGCACCTCGCTAAGGCGCCTCTTCGAGCACGGCAGTCAAATAAAACCGACGGCGAGATGGCAAGCGCCATGGCGCAGCATGGCTATATGGCTGATTGTGCTGGCGCTGGTCGGGGGCTGCGACGAGCGCAACTCGACTGGTGCCGATTCTAAGCGCGTGGCTAGCGCACCGGCTTTTGCGCGTTGGGCGTCACCAACGCTTGATTCGCTCGAGGCACTATCGATTGAAACCCTGCGGCAGCGAACTTATGCCGCAGACATCCGCATTCAGCAATCGATTGCGTCGACCAGCACCAGCGGCGATCATCGGCGTTACCTTGGTAGCTATCTGTCAGACGGATTAGCGGTTTATCTGAGGATTGATGTGCCATCCACACAGCCTCCTAGCGGCGGTTATCCATCGGTGGTGTTTGTCCATGGATGGATCGGTGAGCAAGCGGCGCCGGATTACGACTTTGAACTTGATGCAGCATCGGCCTCCGCGGCTGTTATAGAGGCCTACGTCGGCGCCGGCTTTGTGGTACTGACACCGGGCCTGCGAGGACATGGTACGGTGTCTGGATCCGCTGCCGAAGGGCTTGAATTTTTGCGGGCTTGGGACAACCGAAGTTATTTATCGCCAATCTTTTATGCTATCGATGTACTCAATCTGATCGCCGGTTTGGAATCTCTGGAGCGCGTCGACTGGCAGGCGTGGGGGCGTGAACCACGTCTCGCTATGCGTCTTGATCAGGCGCGCATCAATCTCGCCGGTTACTCACAGGGCGGTGATGTTGCGTTAACTGTTCTGGCGATCACCGGCGAAAATAACACCCTTGCGCCGCCGATACAGGCCGCGTCGATCTGGGCTGGATGCTTCGCCTCGCGTTTAGAGCAGGCCGCTCTTTATGGGCCGATGCAAGATACAGCAATGGCTTTCACCGCCGGCGATGGTCGTTGGAATGGCAGTGCGACCGCCGCCGATGGCAGGCGCAACGCGGATTTTGTGTTTGCCTACCCAAGTGACTTGATCGTCGACCCGTCACCAGCCGATTGGACTTGGCAGGCAGATCGTTGGCATTTGCCCACGGTCGAGGCATCGCTGCATAAAACCTACTCCGATATGTATGCTCGTTACCGCGCCGGTATTGCCGACTTGGTGGACATTGTGTACACACTGGAGCGCGACCTTGAGGGATCTATAGAGGTTGTTCATGCGGCGGGTTTGGCGCGGCAGCTAGAGCGGATTGGTGGTTATTATGCTGCGCACTATTTGACTGAGCCGATTAATCTGCATCATTCAGACAGAGATTTTTACTCGCCGCCGGCGTGGAATGCGAATTTGGCAACACGCGTCAATGTCGCTGGTGGCAGGGTGGCCGACTTTATTTATCCGGGCACTACTCATAGCTTATCGGTTAGCTCCGAGGCGTGGTTTTCGCCCGCTGGGACGGTCGAGGGTCGGGAGACCATGCTCGCTCGAGATATTGCCCTATTTAGCGGACAAGAGCTACGCTAGCGTCGCGCGGCGGCTTATGGGGCTTGATAAGACTGCGAAAAAATTCGATATCTCGGGCCAATGCGCTGCTCAAATTGGCGTCGCTAAACAGATGATTAGGACTGTCGTAGGTGAAAAGGGTAACGACTTTTTGGCGTTGATGTAATTGCTTTGCCAAGTGTGTCGAGGTCGCAATCGCAGTCACTGGATCGTCAATTGCATGGTGGATGTTGAGCGCGCATACCAGTGCAGACAGGTCGATTGGCTGGGCGTTTTGATCATCCTTTTCGTTGTCGTTGGATAAATATCGCATTGTAGTCGAGGTTTTTTGCGGTTCCATCAAGGCTGCTGACCACAGGCTTGCGCCGCGGATGTTATCGCCTAGCGCGGCAGCAGCTCGCAGCGTTACCGCGGCGCCCATCGAGTGACCGAGCATAAAGACGTTGTTGAGATCGATATTGTCAAGGTTGCCGGCGATGGCAAACGCACCCTGTACATCGCGTGCGTACCAGATTGGTGAATCGCGCCGCAGGACGAATTCGATGCCCTCTGAGTCGTTGTGACCGCGATAGTCTGGCGACACCACCAGAAAGCCAGCACGTGCTAAAGCTGCGGGTATTGATCGGTAATAGTCGCCCGGACGATCGCTGACACCGT
Source organism: uncultured Cellvibrionales bacterium (assembly GCA_937920185.1). Taxonomy (GTDB): domain Bacteria; phylum Pseudomonadota; class Gammaproteobacteria; order Pseudomonadales; family Porticoccaceae; genus TMED48. The sequence goes on from CALGJN010000409.1 coordinate 2,212, forward strand.
CTTCCGTACGGCGCCCATTATCGTGCGGAGTCGGATGAAAACCATGATTGAAAATTACCACTGGCCAGCCCGATGTCGGGGGCCTGCGGCGGGGTCTGAGCACTAGCGCATATTGGCGTAACCCATCCACCTTAAAGACCGCGATACCTCGCTCCAAACCGGCCACTGGATGTGCCAGTGGATTATTTTGGCGCCCGATAAAGACCGCTGTTACGGCATCTTGGAAGCCCTGTAGATCGGGCTTGCGGGTTCCGCTGTCAGCAGTTAAAGCGGCGGTGCTTAGCCCCAAAATAGCAGCCACCAAAAGACCAGTTATGTAGATATTTTTGAGCATCGCCAAGGCGACTCCGAAGTTCTATAAATGTTTAAAGTTTAGCATTATAAAGATTTTAGAGAGCCGTAAAAGCGGCGATCTATAACCCATTTCTCATCTATGCGAAGATGGTCACGAAAGTTTTGACGACTCACGCAGTGCTTTGTTGGTGGTCTCTTAAAGCCACCATCCGCGTCTTATTCGGCATCTTATGGGCGGCTTTGGGATACAAATGCGACGCTATCATTCGAAATCTAGCTAGACTAAAAAACCGCGTTTGTCACCATAATAAGACCCACGTTAGGGTGTCTGCCATGCGGCTATAAACATTGCGCCCATTGACCGCGAACAAGGCATAGGGTTGCGCGACTGACGCGCTGATATAAAGCGCATCGCTTAGGGATCGACTAAATCGCCAAGGGCATCGAGTAATGGCTCTAGGTGGTTTGAATACTGTCGCCACGCGGCAACCGAGTGCGCGTAAAGCGGTTGGCGAACTTGTGAGGCGCTGGGCGTGCGAACCAAACTTTTGAACGCGTGAAACTGCAACATCTCAGGCTCGAATGGCAGCGTCAAAAACTCACAAAGACGGTGGATTTGTTGTTCACTGTTGGCGACTAAATCCTCGTAACGCAAGTTAAAAAGTCGCTCGGAAAAGAGCTCATTCCACTGCTCCATCAAGCGCCAGTACGCGCGGTATTGCTGCCCCAAGTATGTCAGATCATGGGCATAGTCCTGACCTTGAGGGAAGGGAAGTTTAAAGATTGAAAAACAGGTGTCCACCGGATTGCGGCAACAATGAATAAATCGCGCTTGCGGGAGGGCCCGCGCTATCAACCCGAGATGCTGAAAATTAGTCGGTGTTACATCGAGAATATGTGTTTGCAGATTATGGTTGGCATACTGCGTCAGCAGGGACTCACCGAGGGATTTTAATTCGTCTCCAGTCAATGACTCGATAACTTCGGGGTACGGCTTGTTACCCGACTCGACCGCCCGCAAGGTCATATCATGAACCGCGCGGGTCTCTCCATATCCATTTACTTGCGAGTGACTGGAGAGGATTTGGCCGGCCAGTGTGGTTCCAGATCTGGGCATACCGATAATGAAGAGGGGTCGCGCGTCGCTTGTTCCAAGAGGCTCGACATCCCGCTCGAGGGCGCGTCTAGTATGCCGTGCAACGGTTTGATAAAGATCTTCTCGCTGGCTGATAGCAAACGAACTCTGCTGGGCTTTTAACGCATTGCCCATCAGCCAAGCATTAAATGCGCGATCGCGATGCCCACGCCGTTCATGCGCGGTAGCGCTGGCAAAGTGCCGGTAAACGTCGGCCTCTAAATGGCCGGTTTGCGGCAACGCATCAATCTGCGCGAGTTCACTTGATAGCGCCACGCGGCCCTTGAGCTGCAATCGATAGTAATGCGGTTTTGACCAATTTGGTTGCGTAGCGATGGCGAGCGAAAAATGCTCGGCTGCGGCGGTTGCATCACCGCATTGCTGGTGCAATAACCCCTGGGCGAAGTGTGCCTGTGCAGATTGAGGTAATTGCAAGCGCAACGCATCGAGGGTCTGCTGGCACTCGTCAACTCGACCCGACTCGCGCAATACGTCGATAAGACCTATCCAGCTATCGACCGCTGCGGGGTCTTGTTGGAGTGCTTTTTCATACCATTCAATGGCGTTTGGATAGTCGCCAGAAGCTGCATAGGTGCGCGCGATTTGATAACGCACCTGGACGCGTTCTGGGGCAATTTGCAAGGCACGCAACGCACACGTCAAAGCGTTTTTGAAGCGCCCTTGTGCACGTTCAACGATGGTGGAATTTAACAAACTGTCGATGTGCTTGGGGTCAAGGTTTAGCGCGCTTTGGTAACATTGCTCGGCCCGGGCAATATTACCTGTATCACGATAAAGACTGCCGAGGCTGTTAAGCGCATTGACATTTTTTGGTACTAGCGACAGTGATCTTTCGAGTGCGCGTATAGCCGCTTGCAGATCTCCGACTCGTTGTTTTGCCAAGGCTAGATTGGCCAGCGCTTGATGATCCTTTGGTTTGATCTCGAGCGCGGTTTCAATCAGTGTTATCGATTCATCGCAACGATCGCTGCCAAGACAAATGATTCCAAGGATGTTCAGCGCCAAAATATGATTTGACTGGAGTTTCAAAACTTGTCTGAATTTTTGTTCGGCAGCGCCAAGCTCGCCGGCTCGATAATGACGAATGGCTAAATTGAGCAAAGTGTCGAGTGTCTGCATAGTTCATCCAATTAAGAGGCATAAAAAAGCCCCGCGTGAGCGGGGCTAATAATACTGCCTTTTAATTTAAATACCGCTACTTTTGCCGCTTAAAAGTTGAACGATGCGCGAATACCCCAGGTGCGCGGATCGTTAAATTGCACCACAGCTCGCTCATTGCTGAACGTATCGCTTCCGGTAAGATAGTCTTCGTCCGAAGCGTTATTGATGTATGCCTGTATGGAATAAGCGTCGTTTGCAGAATACCAAGTAGCCGTCAAATCAACGGTAGAAAAGCTGCCTTGTTGCGACCAGAAATACTGGATCGTTTCAGTATTGTAGGAATCAGAGTAATACAAAAAGATGCCGGGTATTAACGTCCCTCTAGCGCCCATGTCTATTTCATACGTGACCGCTAGGTTACCGCTAACGTCTGGCGAAAATGGCGTATCGAGACCTGTCATATCCATCGACTTGCCACCGCCGTCGAGTACCGTGATACGGCTGTTGCCATTCGTTTCAGAGTATTTATAGTCTTTCGTGAACGCGGTAAACTCTGAGTTGTCAAAAGTCACGGCGGATGTGACGCGGAGCTTGTCGCTGGCTTGCCAAACCATTTCGATCTCTAATCCGGACGAGTCCATACCGCCGCCGGGAATAGTTCTCGAGCCAAATAGATCGGTGCCGGGGACGATGTAAAGCTCACTGGTGGTCAAGCCGTCATAACTACTGTCAAAGTAGGTGGCGTTGAGTTGCATGCTGCCATCCAGCAGAGTGCTTTTAATGCCAACCTCGATGGCGTCATTTTCACTCGCATCGAGCAGTACGCCAGTGCCTTGTTGCACCGCGCCAGATATATAGCCTGTGCTGGCTGCGGCAAAGACCATGATGTCGTTGGAAATATTGTATTGGAGCGCCAACCGATAGTCGGTATGCGTGTCATCACCGGTTTTTTTCGCAGCGCTGCTAGCAGTGTGCCCAGGCCTTGGCGTTCCATCCAAGGTCGATTGATCGACTACCAGACCTTGCGAAGTGCGCTCGTCATCACTGTAGCGAGCACCTGCCGTGACGGTAAGCTCTTCGGTGATATCGTACTCGGCTTGACCATAAAAAGCCGATGAGTCAGCAGTCGACTCGGTGCCGTGTAGCCATGATGCCCAAGCTACAGACTGTGGCGCAGAAGCTGCGGTATCGCCGAAAATCCATTTGTAACTAGCATCTTCGCTAAAGTTGAAGTAGCCAATGGTCCAACGTAACTCGGTGTCACCAATGGAGCTTAAATTGATGTCCACTTGATTAGAGTCAGATGTTCTGATCTCGCCAGATGCCCAACCGCCGGTGGTGTCCTCACCGACCGGATCATAGGTTCCAGCCACTGAGAAATCACCATCTAGGATATTGTAGCCCTCATAATCGTAACTGCCTGCGTTGACCTTTAGATTGGCAAATCCAAGATTCCAATTGAAGCTTAGGGTAAGCGAATCCTCTTCCATATCGCGATTTGGGCGATAGTCGTAGGTAATTGTTCGCAGGTCATCGGTGATACCAGCACTGGGATCGACCGGAAATTTACCGTTTTTGGATTTACCGCCTTGCCAGCCATCGCGGGTTCCCGCGCGGTTATCCAAAATACCTGTAAACCCATTGGTTGCACGGGTTGCTGGGTTAACTGGAACACCTAGCACTTTGTGACCGAAATCTCCGGCCCCATTGGCGGTATCACTCCACTTGCCGTAGGTGAGGTTAAGGTCCATATCATCATTGATATCAAACTGTATCTGCGCTCGGACGTAGGTATTGTCGGCGTCGATTAAACCCGCGTTTGAATCGTAGGTATTTTCCACATAGGGATCGTGAGTGGTATCAGTCGCGGTTAATCGCACCGCCACCGAATCGCTCAGCGGCACATTGACGAAACCCTGAAATTTACGCAGGTCGTAATCGCCCACCGACACAGAAAGCCCGGTGTCGAGTCCGTCCGTCGATGGCTTTTTGGTGATCACGTTCAACAGCCCGCCGAGCGTATTGCGTCCAAAGAGTGTGCCTTGAGGGCCACGCAGGACTTCGATACGCTCAATATCGACAAAGCTTGCTAAGCCTTGACTGGCCGTGGGTCGGTAAAGACCGTCATTGTATATAGGCACTGCAAGATCTGTGGTTCCAGCCGATCCGGCCCCGCGGATAATGAGTTTAGGGTGATTACCAACGTCGCGAATCTTCATTCCTGGAATCGCTTTTTCAATGTCTTGGATATTTTCGATGCCCATTGATGCGAGATTTTCGCCAGAGATAGCCGAAACAGACATCGGAATCTCTTGAAGGCTTGCCTCTCTTTTAGTGGCGGTTACCACGATCTCTTCAATCTGCGCTGCGTGCGCCATGGACGCTACGATAGCGTTTGAAATCGCGACTGCTAAAGCAGATTTTTTTAACATATTCGAACGATTCATTACTCTTCCCCTTGATTAGATTGCTGGACGGCTTTTGGTTATTGATCTATACGTAAGGTTGCACAAAAAAGCTTTTTTAAGAATGTAAATTTGCCTTTTTATTTTATTGTGACTTCGCATGCACTAACTGTCAAACTCAATGTGCGCATTCAGCGCGTTAAAAAGCGTAATACGATCATTTTTTTAAGGTAGATGTTGATTTATGGGATTAAAAAGGGTTGATCGCGCGACGAAAATTTTATTTCAGCGCCGTTTGTGCAGCTTTATCGTTTGCATTCGGAGTACATATGTCGCACCATATTTGTCTCGAAATGGGCTTCGAAGAGGGCGCATGGCGACTCAACTAATCCCTGATTGCGCTGCATTGTTTTGGTTTGCCGCGATGATTGCCGCGGTGGTAGCGCAGCATGTTTTATTTCGGCGGCCTATGCCTACCGGCCAGTCGAGCTTGCTATGATTGAAAAGGCGGTGCGGGATTTAGCGGTGTGCATACAAACGAGCCGCTGTTTCCCATGCAAATGCGCGGTGCCATCATAGCAACCGTGGCAGGTTTAAAAGCTAAGCAATAAAGCGGTTAACAACGGCGTTGGGTATTGCCGAAATCGCTAACATTTTAATAATTCGTTCGGATGAGCGACGGGCTGGCGATACAAGCCTGCGCAATAGCAAAAATTAGGGGTCAATATGGCTATCGATAAATCATCAGCGGCGGCCTTGAGTCGCTCACACATGCCGGCGAATTTCGATATATCGCTGGACAGCTATCTTGGGCGATCCGATATCGGTCGCGGTTACGTTGAAAACGAGACGCGTATCCCACAAGATCTTGGAACGACGCAATCAATGCAAGGGTTTGAGAAAACCTATAAAAGCATCATCGATTACATTGTCCGTATTACTTTCAGAATCTGGGAGACGCGTGATGTTGACTATATCGCCGACACCTACACCGGCGCATCGGTAGTTTATGATGATTATGGATTGCAGTTAGGTAACGAGAAGATCATTGCCGATACGCGACATACCACGCGTGCCTTTTCGAACATCGAACTGGTTGCCGATGAGGTGATTTGGGCTGGCGATGACGAGATTGGTTATCACACCTCCCATAGAACGATTATCCGCGGCACCAATGATGGCGACAGCAAGTATGGCCCTGCAACCGGGAAGACGGTTGAGGTGCTAGTCATAGCAAATTGTGTTGCGTTAGAGAATGAAATATTTTTGGAGCACGTGCTCTACAATAATTCGTCGCTCATTCAACAGCTTGGTCTGGATATTAACCAGTTGGCGCGCTCGATGTCGGAGGGTGATAGCGTTGCCGGGTGGCCACGCGATTCGGCAACTTGGCAGGCGTTGCGCGTTGCTGCGAAACCCGATGTAGCGCTGTCAGTGGCTGAACCTATCGAGGGTTTTGACCCCGATGCGTTCGCTAGAGCGCACCTTAACCAAGTTTGGAATCGAGGTGATTTAGCGTGCTTGCCCAACTATTACACCGCCGATTTTGCGTTTACCGGACCGACCGACCGACAAAGCCTGGGCATTGATGCCTATGCAGAGTTTGTATTGTCGATTCGCGAGTGCTTTGCCGACCTTCAAGTGCAAATGGACGAGGTCTATTGGATGGGCAATCTGGCCACTGGATTTTTGATCTCGGAGCGTTGGAGCGCCACCGCAACGCATACACGAGACGGCCTTTTCGGCGATCCCAGCGGAATCAAGGTGCAAATCTGGGGTATTACACAGCAGCATATTATCGACGGCAAGGTGATGCGAGAGTGGTTATTATTTAATGAACTCGATGTGATGATGCAAATAGCCCGCGGGCACCAAAACAAGTCATAAATTAGGAGCCACTAGATTGACAGACTATACCGAAAGCAAGCAAGTCGTGCGCGATTTTTACCAAGCGCTTGGTCGGGCTCATAACGAAACACAGAGCCATAAGCTGGCGGAAATTATAAGCGCGCACGTAGCACCAGACTATTTATGGCGTGGGATGCACCCGTTTTACGAACTGCGGGGTGCGACTGAGGTGGCAGAGGTTTTTTGGCAGCCTCTCAATGCGTCGTTCACCAACTTACAACGCCGTGTTGATTTATTTATGGCTGGGAGTAATACCATCGATGGAGGTGCTTCGGAGTGGGTATGCTCTATGGGCCAGTTGATGGGCTTGTTGGATCAGCCGTGGTTGGGCATTCCCGCGACGAGAAAGATGTCTTTTATTCGCTATGCCGAATTTCACCGCGTGGAAGATGGGAAAATTCATGAGACGGCGCTGTTCATTGATATTATCGGGGTGATGAAACAGGCCGGCGTTTGTCCCTTGCCGGTTCAGACCGGTGCGGATATTGTCATTCCCGGTCCGATGACCCATAGCGGGCTGATGTATTCCCCACAGGATCAACAGGCCACCGAAAAAACACTGCGCTTGATCAATCATATGTGCGATGACTTAGTGGGTTCGGGCATGTCATCACCGCTGGACGAACTGCACAATACGTGGCATGACGATATGATTTGGTGGGGGCCTGCGGGTATAGGGTCGACCTACACATGCCGTCGCTACGAAGAGCAACATCAAGGCCCATTTAATGAAGGTTTGTCGGACATCGTATTTAATGGTCATGTGGCGCGCTTTGCGGAGGGTGATTTTGGCGCCTGGTTTGGGTGGCCTAATTTGACTATGACTCCGTCGGGTGGCTTTTTGGGCTTGCCGGGATCAAATCAGCGCGTCGATATGCGCGTGGTAGATATTTACCGTCGAGATGGTGATAAGCTCGCAGAAAACTGGGTGTTTATCGATCTGTTATATTTTTTGGCGCAGCAGGACATCGATGTGTTGGCGCGCTGTGAACAAATCTATCGCCGTTACTAAGCCTGGGTCGTAAATCACCCAGCCCTGATAAGAGTGAAAAGTTATGCTTGAATTTGGTTTGCTCAACTGGACGATTGTGGGTTTTTACATTCTCGGCTCGCTAGTTCTTGGGGTTTATTTTAATCGTCGAGTCAAGACTGCAGAGCACTACTACTTAGGCGATCGCACGACGCCATGGTGGGCCATTGGGCTCTCAGTAATGGCAACCTACGTTGGCTCATTATCCTTTTTGGGCGGCCCCGCATGGGCATATACCGAAGGATTTGCGGTTATTTTTATTCATATTAACTACCCGATTGCTATTTTTATCGTGATCTCAGTGTTTCTTCCCTTTTTCTACAATAGTGGCATTGCCACAATATATGAGTATCTCGAACGGCGCTTTGGCAGCCTCTCGCGCGCGGTAATGTCGGCTATTTTCTTATTTGGCAATATCGCCTACTCAGGCATCATGCTGTATACCACAGCCTTGGTGATTGAGTTTATCACTGGAATGGACGTGGTCACGGCGATATGGATCGTATCGGCTATCGCCGTGACCTATACCATGCTCGGTGGTATCTCTGCAGTGATTTGGACTGACGTTATTCAGAGCGTGGTCCTGCTCATTGGCGCAATCATTGTATTGGTGCTTTTGCTTGATGCTCTGCCACTGTCGCTTTGGCAAACACTGGGTGAACTCAAGACGGCGGGAAAAACTAACCCGTTTAACATGTCCACCGATCCGAGCAAAGTCTCCACTATCTGGACGGGCATTGTCGCTATGTCTATTTATCACGTTGTAGTCTATGGCGTTAATCAGATGATGGTGCAGAGAACGCTCGCAGCGAAGTCTCTTGGCGACGCCAAAAAAGCCTACACATTGATGGGCTATGCTGCGTTTTTCATTTTTTCGCTGTTTTTTCTCCTCGGACTACTACTCAACGCCTACTACCAGGATGCGCCCTTTGAAAACGGTAACACTATCATGCTGGAATTTGTCGCCTTGGCTGACATACCCGGTGTGATGGGTTTAATTACCGTAGCGATTGTTGCCGCAGCCATGTCGAGTTTGGATTCGAGTCTCAATTCTATGGCAACCGTGACCACCATCGATTTTTACCAACAGTACTTTAAGCCCAATGAGACGTCGTCGCATTATCTGGTGGCATCGCGCATTTTTACGGTGGTGTGGGGCCTTTTAATCGTCGGGCCAGCGATTATTTTTGCCGGTAGCGATGGATCGGTATTGGAGATTTTGAGTAAGTTGGGGTCATTTTTTGTCGGTGCCAAATTATCGATGTATTTTTTGGGGTTTTACTCAAAACATGCTACCGAGCGGGGCCTGCTTGTTGGTGTTGCCTGCGGCTTTGCTACGCTTTGGTATGTCGAGTACCACATGACGATTGCTTGGCCATGGTATTGTGCCATTGGCGGTGCGGTGAGTTTGGTGGTCGGTTGGGTCAGCAGCATAGCTCTCGATGGGTTTCAAGAGGACTTTCACCCGTACACGGTGCAAGGCCAAAAACGCCTATTTGATGAAAATGGTTGGGATACGAAAAAAGATGGCTGGTATGTCCTGCCGGGTAAAGTAGATGCCAGTAGTTACGGACTGTTGGTATTTTTCTTGGCTTGTTTGGCCAGTCTGTATGTGATTCAGTACCTGTTATAGCGTCTGCTGATTGATTTGTAGGCAATACCCAAGGTGCAGTTGGCATTCAACATCGCCTGTGGCGCGATGCGCCACTCTCGTCTTGTATGCGATCCCGATGAGTGCCCGCGCCGAGTAAAAATGTCATGTTTCAAGAGTGCTGAACTGCTTTCACTGCGATAGGTTGTGTGGATTCACTCTGGCCTTAGCGGATTATCCGTGAGGCTATCGGCGGCGATAGCCTAGAGTTGGCCCTATTGTCGAGTGCCACTGGGTCATTATCGTTATCATCACCAAGCCTGAGGTAGCAGCGGATAGTGTTTCGGCGGCGATAGTCACCAACACTGTCGGCAGCTAAGGCGCCGCATATGCGGTTGCGTTCATACAAAGTAGGGCAGCCTTATGCTTAAGAGGGTATTGCTATGTGTTTGCAGCGCTCCAAAATATCGATCCCCTGCTGCTTTAACCACCATGGCAGATCGATGATGACCCAGTTTTCAGCCAGCTTATCGCCGTCTCGACGATAGACATCGACAACGCGCATATCAACACTTAACTCATTTCCGGGTAATCCTAAAAATCCTCCCTTCGGAGTGTGCGTTAGATTTGGCCAGCCAAACCAACAAGCGTACGAACCCTCTGCATAACGACAGATATGGCCATTGTAGATTTTATCTTTTAAACCCTCGCGAAATGGATAGGAGTGCTGCTCCTGATAGCGCTCAATGGTATAGGTTGAGCCAATGCCCGCGGGTCCGTACCAGCACATGTTGGAATGCCAGCAGCGCTCTAAAATGGCTGCCGGGTAGCGGTCATCTCCCGAGTGGTTCAGGGTGTCCAAATCGGCAATCATCTGGTTTAGTAGGGTCATTGTCCGGGTCGATTCAGCGGGATCTTGTTGACTGAGTTGGATGCCGTCTTGGGTCTGCGGACTAGGCACGATATTCGTTGCACCGGTCTGCATCGGCAGGGGATTTATACCGGCTTGGTGCATCACGCCAATAATGTCGCAAAAAAAACTGCTGCGTTGGATTTTGCCGTCGGCAACATGGTGAAATTCAGCGTAGCGCAAGTAAGTCATTTTGCCGGTTGCAGGAATCCCCAGCCACGGTTTGTCCCGCAGGCCTTGCAGATGTCCCATACTGGTGACCCACTGGCTACCATCGACCTCATTGGTACCAGCCATAAACACGTCTTGACGACGCTGTAGCCGTGACCAGGTGGTTAAAAGGGGTGTCCAGAAAGCCTCCGCTACATCAGCAGCGCTGCTTTGCTCGCCAAAGGGATAGACGCCATACCAGTGATAGTCATCGGCGGTATATTCGGCGATGACGTCGCCAACGTCGCAATCAGCGACGCCTTCGAGGGCGTTAAAATAGCTCAGTATGAGTTTTTTGTTGTCGTTATGATGGTGCATATAGTTACCTGTTTCGTGCTTGTTGCAGTAGGTCGATACCAAGCTGTCGAAAGACATCAATCATGTCGACAAACACCCAGTTTTCAATAAATTTGTCGTCTTGGCGCAACCAAAAATCCATGCCGTTAAAATCGATGGTGTTGCCGGTGGCCTCGGTGCTTAGATAGCACCCCTGGTGCTTTGCCTTGACGCCGGCCCAACCCGAAGCCGCAGCAAAACGACCGTCGGCAAACAAACTGTCGAGATCTTGCACTTTGCGATCTGGATAGGCCGCAAGCCACGGTTGTTGATGGTATTTTTGAAACTCCTCAAGGCTGAGGCAGGCGCCGATACCCCCGGGGCCATACCATTTAAGGTCGCGGTGAAAAAAATCATTAATGGCCATGCTCGATAGGTTCTGCTGATCGAAATTATTCAGTCCGTCAAATAAAAAACGGCGAATCAAGCGCATCGATGTGGCGGTCTCAGTCGTATTGCTGTCGCCGAGTATCGGGTTCGCAAGCGGCGACGGCGGAGGATAGAGAAAATCCACACCACGGCTTGGTGGCAGCGGATTTTTGCCGATCTGTTGGAGCCAGTCGACTATATCTAAAAGCGTATAATGCTCGACTATAAGGTTATTTTCAAACCGGAAAAATTCTCCCCAACGCAACCGAATCGGTTGGTCCGTGGGCTCAAATCCGAGCCATCTCCGCTTAAAGGTGGCATTGAAGTAACCGGTGGCGCCAACCCAGCAACGACCATCGATGGTATTGTTGACTTTGCCTTGGCTGTCGCCGCCGATCAATATATGTGTATCTCGGCGCAAGCCTGAGAATGCCTCGGTCAATGGTCGCCAAAAACTCGCCAGCCACTGATCAAAGCTATGGCACGATTGAAACGGCTGGGGGCCATGCCAAACGAAGTTGTCAGCCAGGTGCGGGGCCATAACAGCCCCCGGCGTTGCGGTCTTGCTGAGAGTTTGAAAATATTTTTCGATGATGTATTTTTGGGACACTTAATTTTCCTTATCGCCATCGACCGGTTGCCGGTTTAAACCGCGCAACATCAATGTACTTCGAATGCAAAAGCAAAGTCAAACTGTTACTGTGTTCTTATTCAAGCTGTAATCAGAGGCCGTATTTATCTTATGATCGAGGGTCAAGGGAGAACATCGTTGTGGAGAGGCAAAAAACGTAGAATTTTTATGGAGCGGCAATTAGCGTATGCTGGCGACATTTCGAACACCCGCCACTCGGTTTCTTAGAGATCCCTTATAGCCTTTAAAAGTATCTATAAACAGTCGCTGGTAAAGCCGCCACTTCCCACTAAAAAGTCCGCGGGCTATACTATGTAGCTTAAGTAAGACCGATTGGCAAAGTTGTTAATGCCAATGCAATGCAGTGGTTGCGCGTTGTCCAAGAGCATTCAAGCCGCTGGATTAAAGTGCATCTAATCGGCCGAAAACACCACCACCGATGGTCGAGTAATACGCTATGGATAAACAGGTGACACCAAAAGCACATCCGCTAACCGCTATGCCCGATGGCAAGCGTGCCACTTCCTATGACGTTGCGCGCTTTGCCGGCGTGTCGCAGTCTGCGGTGTCGAGGTGCTTTAAGCCGGGTGCCAGCATCTCGGCGAAAACTCGCGTCAAGGTAGAGCAGGCGGCGGCAACACTAGGCTATCAGCCGAACGCGATTGCCCGTGGTTTGATCTCTGGGCGATCTAACATTGTTGCCGTACTGATTACTGAACTGACCAACCTGAATTACCCACAAGTGCTGTCTAAGTTACACCGCAAATTTTCTGAATGCGATATTCGTATCCTACTCTTTACACTCGACAACGAGAGCGACGTTGACACCGTGTTAGACAAGGTCTGGCAGTATCAGGTAGACGGTATTATTGCCGCGGCTCAGTTTACCGAGGCTCAGATTAACGCCTGCAAGGAGCGTGCGATTCCCCTGGTATTTTATAATCGAATCTATCCTCAAAGTACGGTTTCATCGGTTTGCTGCGATCATCGCGAGGGCGAGCGGGCCCTAGTTGAGGGTTTGCTCAACCAGGGGCGCCGAGCATTTGCTGTGATGAGCGGGCCGGTAGATTCTGCGGTGAGCGCAGCTAGGACACAGGGAGCGGTCGATCGTCTCAAGGGTTCGGCCACGCATATCGTTGAACTTGAGGGCGATTACAGCTACTGGTTGGCCTGTTCACTGACTCGACAGATGATGACGCATGGTGAATTTAAACCGGATGCCTTCGTATGCACCAACGATATTATGGCTATGGGTTGTTTGGATACCCTTAGAACGGAGTATCAGGTTGCGGTGCCGAGTGATATTGCGGTGGTCGGTTTTGATGGTGTAGAAGCCGCGACATGGTTGAATTATGATTTGACTACGGTGGTGCAACCGCTTGAGCGCATGGTACAGGCGGCGGTAAATATGCTGCTAGAGCGTATAGACGCGCCCGAATTACCCGCCGAAAAGCGCTTGTTCTCTGGCGACATACGCCAAGGCAACAGTGCCGTGCTCCTTTGAATAGTCAGCCATTCAACGATATAGCAACCGTCATTCCTGACCTCCTGCCGCTCGTGCTGTTACCTGGGTCATTATGTGATCAACGTCTGTTTGGCGCCCAAGTTGAGTATTTTTCGCGCTTTAGAGAGGTGTTTGTCGGCGACTTTGTTGGCTGCGACTCGATTCAGGGTATGGCGTTAAAAATGCTCGCTGAGGCGCCGCCAAAATTTGCTCTTGCTGGGCTTTCTATGGGCGGTATTGTGGCCTTTGAAATGTACCGTCAGGCGCCGCAGCGAATTGATCGACTAGCATTTTTGGGTACCAATCCGAGCGCGGAACTTGCCGAGAGAGTGGCCATACGCCGGCGGCAGTCGCAGCAGATCGCCGATGGCGGCGATTTGACCGAGTTCACTGGCGCCGAATTACTACCCAAATACGCCGATAACAGGGAGCACAGGACGCGCCTTGAGGCGCTTGTTTTGTCGATGGTCAAGGCCGCCGGTGCGGCAGGTTTTGTCAACCAATGGCGAGCGCTCGAACAGCGGCCAGATAGTTGGTGTACGTTGCCGCAGATCACATGTCCTACGTTGATTCTGTGTGGCGCTAATGACAATCTGTGCAGTGTTGAACTGCACCGCGAGATGGCGGCTGAGATCTCGGGTGGGCAGTTGCAGATTATCGCCGATGCCGGACACCTATGCACATTAGACGCACCAATAGCTGTAAACCGGGCGCTGCATCGGTGGCTCGGATAAATCCACACTCTTTGAGAAAATCGCTATGGCAGTATTGAACCCCCACCGTAATTTTCGTCAGCGGCTACTCGCCGGCGACTGTCTGATCGGCACCTTTGTTAAGACACCGTCAATGATGGTGGCTGAGGTGCTTGCCAGCACTGATTTGGATGTTGTCTGCATCGATGCTGAGCACGCGCCATTTGATCGCGCTGCCATCGACAGTTGTCTATTGGCCTACCGAGCAGCGCAGATGCCGGCGCTGGTGCGAGTGCCGGCGGCTGCACCGGAACATATTTTGAATGCATTGGACTGTGGTGCGACCGGCGTGGTGGTGCCGCATGTTGATTCAGCGGTAAAAGCCAGTGCCTGCGCCAACGCCTCGCGCTATGGCAGCAGCGGGCGTGGTTATGCTGGGTCGACTCGCGCGGCGGGTTATGGGGGTGCCAGCGTCGATGAAAATATCGCGTTCAATCATGCCGAAACTACCGTGATCGCGCAAATCGAAGACCTTGCCGCGCTCGAGCAGATCGATGCGATTGCCTCTGAAGAAGGTATCGATTGCTTATTTATCGGTATGATGGATCTGACCGTTGCGCTCGGTGCAGACAGCGCTGCCGATCCGCGGGTCGTCGAAGCCGCCGAAAAAATCTGTGCGGCTGCCTGTCTGCGGAATAAACGGCTGGGTATCTTTGTCCCCAACGTCGAGAGTATCGGCTATTGGCGAGAACGCGGCGTGACGCTGTTTTTAATGTCGTCAGATCATGGTTTTATTAAGCAGGGCGCTAAACAACTGACCGCTCATGCGCGAGCCAGCTTTTAGTTACATTGATGCCATGTGCTTTATTGACGCGCAGTTAGGGCCGCCTGGTGCTCCTAGCGCGGCACTGGCCTTGTCATCCGCGGCGCTTCTTGGTGCCGAGGATGACGTCGGGTTTCCAGTGCAACAAAACAACGCCAGGTTAGGGCCGCTGTAAGAGCCTGTTCAGTCGCTAGCGTTTCACCGTCGCCACCTGCGATGACGAACTTCGATAGCCTGAAACTGGCTGTTTGTTTGTGACGCGAAGCTAACGTGGTGACAGGTTTACACCTCGCGTTGGTTTACACCCTGTGGATCAAAGCGTTAACGCCCGTAAGTCATCGATAATAATGTCCTCTTCCGCCGAGACATTTGGACTGAGGGTCGCGTATTCGCCTGGAAACAGATAACACCTAACGCCGGCTTGGATAGCTGCCTGCTGGTTGGTTTTTGTGTCCTCGATCGCAATCGCCTGGTTGGCGCTAACACCGAGGGTACGGAGCGCGTAGAGGAATACCTCAGGGTCGGGTTTGAGTTGATCGACAGCGTCCATATTGGTGATCAATTCAAAATCATTAAAATCGATAGACTCGGCCAGACCAGCTTTGATAATCGCCAGAGTATGTGGCGTGGTGGTGGTGAGGAAAGCTACTTTGATATCGCGCTCGCGGCACTGCTTAATGAGTTCAACACAACCGGGTCGTGGCCGGATACCGGTTTTGACCAATTGTTCAAACACCGCCTGCTTATCGCGATGGATTTTAGTGATTTGGGTGTCGTTAAGCGAGCCCCCAGAAAACCGTGCGAGTCTCTTCTGACCCCCGGGTTCGGTGAGCATGCTGCAGTAGGTGCCGATATTCCAATACCATTTTAAATCGTTGATTTTAAATGCTGTGTTGTAGGCTTGTCGCTGTAATTCTGAGGTTTCAGTGAGTACCCCGATTGAGCCAAATAAAAGAGCTTTCATTACTGTTAATTATCCATAGATGGTTAGGTTATTTTAAGTTGCCCGATTTTTTGTTGAGGCCGGCCGGGTAGGGCATTACCGACGTTTTTAACGCGGTGGATGAACATTGCTAAATACTCACGCTTAACAAGATCTTAGGCCCATATTCTCAGAGGCTTTATTCACCGCGCACACAACCGCTGCCGAATAGCATACAGGCGAGCGCCTGGTAATCCAAAACTTTGTTATATTTATCATCGTCTCGTCTTTGACAGCAACATGAATGAAAATAATGGCGATAATCGCATGGGTGAAAAACTCATGAACACCTCTGATCGCATTGAAAAAATCGACGTTGTGGTTTGCAGAGGCAAGCTCATAAAGCCTATAGACTAGTATGGGATGTTGCGCAAATATTGCCGACATTATGCCACTTAACATTAACAATCCCATTAAGGCATAGAGGGCATGATGGCCTTATTTAGCCGTGATCACTTGCCATCTAGGCATTAGCATGGGGGGTGTGTGGGCACCATGTCGGTAGCCAAGAAGTAGATGAAAAGTAAACAAAAAAGTTACTAACAAACCAACAGATGCGTGGTCTATCCTTGACTTCAATCGATCCCACAGTTGCATTTCTCTGCCAAACTTCTGCGCGACAAATAAGTCCAGCATAATGAATAGCGCCATTATCCAATGGATGATTTTTTGAGATTTTATATAATCTATGCGGATTTTATGGGGCATTTTAAATACCCTCTTATATCTATTTAGCGCCTTATTAAAAAACAATCATCGAATATATTTTGATAACCGCGCCACATCTATCAGCTGTTCACGTTATAAAAGTTCGCACGCTTGATCAAAATCAAGCCGCGGTAATCTCTGAAATATACGACTTGGATCTCCATAGCCCAAGCAGCATAAAAAATTCGAAACCACAGAGGTGCCAGCAAAAAATATGTCGTCAACCGCTTGATTGTTAAAACCTGACATCGGCCCACAATCGAGTCCCAACGCGCGGGCAGCCATGATCAACTGAGCACCTTGCAGGGTGCCATTTCGAAACGCAGTCGTCGCACAATAAGCCGGCTTTTCGATAAACATTGGTTTTAGATCGGCATAGGGCACGAGTTGATCCAATCGCTCATAAAAATCATTATCATGAGCGATAATCGCAACCACGGGAGCACCCATTATTTTTTCAACATTGTTACCGGTTAAGGTCGGCCGTAATCGCTCCTTACTGTCTTCTGTGCGCAGAAAAATAAACCGTCCAGGGCAGCAATTTACGCTAGTAGAAGCCATTTTAGTCAGGTCATAG